>NZ_AEXS01000065.1:0-8423 GCF_000204455.1 Paenibacillus sp. HGF5
CATGGGCATAGTCGGACATTCTTATGGAGGGCCTACGACGGCGATGGTTTGCCGGGACGACGAGCGGTTCGCCTGCGGGATTGGCTTGGATAGCGGTGCGTTCGGCCTTCAGGGCAGCGACCTTAAGAAACCCTTCTTGCTACTGTTTTGCGAACCTAACTATAACATGAATGCGATAATTGGCGCTAACAATAGCATGGAAACCTATTATTTCTCTGTTGATCGTGTTGCGCATTTAGATTACTGCGACATCGTGTTTACCAGTGTTAATGAGGAACTCAGAGGCGAACGGGATGCTATGGAGATGCGAAATCTTGTTACAGACTACACGAAGAACTTTTTTGATCATTACATACTGCAGAAGGCTGTAAGTGTGGAAAGTCTGGCATACGATGGCGTGGACTTGATCAAGAAGACCAGCAACAAGTGACATAATCAAGAGGTCGCTGATAAACGCATGTCAAAGAGCTAGTTGTACAGACAGAGAGCCGATAACCCTATTACGCGGTTATCGGCTCTCTCATATTTCAGGGATTGTTTTTCTACTTGAGATGGTAAGCCGTGTTATCAGCGTTGAAAAACACACTTGAAGATGTTAGCAATTGGCTGAATTTTAACAGACATTGAGATTACAAACCAAAGCTTCTCCTTTGCATTAAATTTATTTTTGTGTATACATGACAACTAAAACATTTACCTTTCTTCCTGAATAGGCATGGGCCCATCGAATGGGAAGATGACCATAGCTTTGAAATCATCAAAATCGATGGAGGCATTGGCGTATCCGTCGATCCCGAACCGTTGTCCGATCAGCTTGTCACCGCCTGTATGGCGGAAATTGTAATCCGTAGCTACCGGAACATCGTCGAGGTAGACGTTGTAGGTTTTGTTATCCCAGTTGGCCACCATTTTGATTTTGTACCATGTATTGTAGGACACGTTTTGGACTGCTTTCTTGGATCCGCCGTTCTGTACAATAAACTTACCGGTATCAAAAGCAGTGACCATCGAATAATTGCCGGTACCGCTGTCGTTTCTCATCATGGCGCCATTCGCGTATTGGAAGCTGCTGTTTAATCTGGCGCGATATTCGATGACGATGCGCTGATCCCCCTCCGCTTTTACCTCCCCTGTATATGGCAGGAACAGGTTTGCCTTGCCCGAGGTAGCGGTCGTGGTCAGTCGAAGAAATTTATTCCCATCCTCTTCCTTTACCGTTGCGGTAGCTCCATTGGTCAGATCTTCGGTGGTGATACCGTAAGGGTATTTGCCTACCGTATCGCCGGAGAAATCCCGGTAAGCGTTATAGGCAACGCCATTCTGCACGCTGTTAAGCGAACCTAACAGAGCCTCTTCCGCCTGAGCGAGATTATCCAGTTCCCCGTCAAACTGCTCTTTGCTCAGATCCGGGTTGAAGGCCATCTCCTCCGCTTTATCCACCTCGGCCACAAAAGCGTCATACTTGGATTGGCTATAGTTGCCTAACCCAGTGCCCAACGGATAAGAGAAATTCGCCAGTCTATTGCGGAGCTGGTCCACAATGTCATCAAGGCCCCATCCTGCAACAATTTCTACGGATACAGTTGCGTATTCTTCAATGCACGGTAGAAGCTGTCCTGCTCAAAAATAAACCGGAACACATCCAATCCTACCCATTCGCTCCCTCTAATTCCTTCAAAAATGTTGTAATCTTGGAATGCCATCATAAGGCCATAGATGGGTGCATACTTGAAAATCAGGATATACGCCATAGGCAGCAGCAAAAGAAAATATAACTGACCGTCTCTTTTGATGTAGTACAGAAAGTTTTTTTTCCTTTTTGTTGCGCCGTACTTTCGGGAGCTGTCTAAAACCGCTTTCATTTTTCCCATCCCTCCGACTGTAATAAAGAGCTCTCATGTTTATCATTCTACCTTCAGGATGAAATAAAAAAATGTACTCCCTTAAATCAATTTGGTAATAACTTAAAAAGGTAGTTGTATGTAAACTGTAAAGTGAGGAATTAGTCAGGTAAACAAAATAAAGAACCAGAGACCACTTGGTCCTGATTCATTTAAATAGGTAACATGCCTCCAAAAATACATAAAATGAATTTTTAATACATGTAATTTGTCGGCTTCCCCTTGCAACAAGAAACCCCAACTTTAACTGTTTTGGAATCCAAATAGCAGTGAAAAGTGGAGTTGCCTCGGCAAGCTATTGATTTTTGGTTTATCTTTAGATTAAACCTCGAACATTGTAAAAAGAAGAGCCCTAAAGGAACGCCTCTAATTGGTCGGTCTTTCGTTATTTGTGCACATAGTGGCAGGCAGCTCGAATCGGCTGTAGCCCTCCATCCGGAACAGCCGGGTCGGCGTCGCCCAAGGGAGCGGATATTCACTGTACAGCTGCCGCTTCGCTGCCGCGTCTCTCATCTTCTCGGACAAGCTGGGCAGCAGGCGCACCGTGGAATCTCCATCCTCCCGCTCGGTCACGAATCGGCCGGGAATGGCACGAACGGCGCGAGCCGACTCATAGGCGCCGTTGGATACCAGCACGAAGCCTCGGCTTGCCTTGAGCGGCGAGAAGAGTGGTTTCCCTGGGGTTTCGATCGCTTCCATTAGGTTCAGATACATGCTGCACATCAAATCAGTCGGACCAAACGCCAAATCCTCTTCGGCGTCCTGTGCGCGAATGGTCAACTTGTTCTGGTAATTCCAATGCGCTTCCCCTTGCGTTCCATACACGGCAATCGAAGGCACTTCGCTGACTTCGTGACAAAGCATGGCGTAAAAATGAACGCTCACACCGTTAGCCATAACGGCGCGAATACAGGAGACATCGTCCCCATCGATGTCATTGACGTGGTAAAGCTCGGCCTGCACCGATTCCGGGTACAAGTCTGCGGCGCCTCCTCCGGCCGCCAGCAAACTATGGTGCAGCAAGTGAGCGAACGGATTGTTGAACGTCCCGTCCAGCACATACTGGCCGTCGCTGACCAGTTTGCCGGCCCAGCGGGTTCGATCGTAGTAAGAGCGAAGCCGTTTCCACATGCCAATGCCGACCACATGCTCCACCTGCCCGAGCACACCGGAGCCGATCCTTTCCAGCAGCGTTCGGAATGCCTGGCCCGACGTATTCTGGAAGTTCACCTGGCACAAGCGCCCGGTCTCCCTCTGCACCGCGATCATCTCGTCCAAGTCCTGAATCGTTACCGCCGGGGGCTTCTCCACCAGCACGTGAAAGCCCATCCGCATCACCTGGATGCACATCGGCTTGTGGGAGGAGATCGGCGTGACGAGGACGACGAAATCGATAT
This sequence comes from Paenibacillus sp. HGF5, assembly GCF_000204455.1. NCBI lineage: Bacteria > Bacillati > Bacillota > Bacilli > Caryophanales > Paenibacillaceae > Paenibacillus > Paenibacillus sp. HGF5. The sequence continues at coordinate 3,299 of NZ_AEXS01000065.1, forward strand.
CCGGATGCAGCGTGAGCATCTGCACGTAGTCTATATAATGGACGGCCCCAAGCGCGGTCAGCTTGCCGTAAGACTCCTGATGAGCGCCGACATTCGGCTCCGCAAAAGCAGCAACCTGCAGGCTACCCTCTTCGACCAGCTTCTGCATGACTTTCACATGTTCAGCGCCGAATCCCCCGATCCCGATCAGCGCGGTGCGACAAATCTTCACATTCCTTCCCTCCAAAGCTATGCCTTGACGAGCCGGAAACGATTCTCCCGGCCCGCCAAAGCTGCAAATTTATAATTCATACATGCTGCAAATAACGTTCCTTGATGATCGTGAGCGCCTCGTCTCCCGGCATATCCCATACCTGCCGGTTGAAGATTTCCACCTCGATCGCCCCCACGTAACCGGCCGCTTCAACGGCATGACGCATCCGGCGCAACTCGATAACGCCGTCCCCCATCATCCCTCTGCCCATCAGCAGGTCGGGTACCGGCACGATCCAATCGGAGACGTGGAAGCCGAGTATACGCCCCCTGGCCCGCTCAATTTGCGCGTACAGTTCGGGGTCCCACCAGACGTGGAATGCATCGACGACGACGCCGACGTCTTGCGGGTCGTGCTGCTCCGCGAGCGTGTTGGCTTGCGCCAGCGTATTGATGACGGAGCGTTCAGCGGCGTACATCGGGTGCAAAGGCTCGATGCCGAGCTTGACTCCGTGCGAGCGGGCGAACGGCACAAGTTCCGCGATCGCTTCTTCGACCGTCTTGCGGGCGAAATCGATATCCCGGTCTGGCGCCGGTCCGCAAACGAGCACGAGCACATCGGTGCCGAGCTCGGCCGCTTCCTCGACAGCGCGGCGATTGTCGTCCATCCGCTCTTTGCGCGCAGGCGCGGTGGCCGCCGGAAAATAACCCCCACGGCACAGGCTGGAGACGCGCAGGCCCGCGTCCCGCACAAGCCGCTTGCTCTCGGCCAGGCCGGTCTCGGCCACTTTATGCCGCCACAGCGCGATCCAAGGCACTTCGGCGCGAACGCATGCTTCCACGGCCTCACGCATATTCAGCCGATCGGTCGTAATCTGGTTCAAGCTGAGTCTGTCTATGGAACGAAGCGGTTCCATACTGATCCCTCCCGGATTTCAAACATCTCTATACATGATTACGGCCGAATACCCGCCAGCGCCAAGACAGGCTTCATCCGTTCGGCGGCAAGCTCCGGATCGGCCAATAGCCCCGCCCTGTCGGCAAGCACGAACAGCTCGGCCAAATGGACGATCGAGCGCGATCCCTCCGCTCCCCCGATCATGCGGAAATGCGGTTGGCTGCCGTTCAAGTAGGCCATGAACACAATTCCCGTCTTGTAGGCGTACGTCGGCTTCTGGAAAATATGACGCGACAAGGCAACGCTAGGCTCCATAATCGCCTCATAACTGACCAGATCCCCTGCGTCTAGCGCATGAAGCGCCTGGGCGGCGGCCGGCGCGATCGCGTCGAATATGCCGAGCAGCGCATGGCTGTAGCCCTGCTCATCACCCTTGATCAGTTCCGGGTAGTTGAAGTCGTCGCCGGTGTACATCTTGACGCCTTCCGGCAGCAGCCGGCGCATCTTGATTTCTTTGCCGGCATCGAGCAGCGAGATTTTAATCCCGTCGACCTTCTCCGCGTTTGCCCGAATGACGCGCAAACAAACGTCCATCGCCTCGTCCAGATCGTCCTTGAATCCCCAATAGCCGGCCAGAGCTGGATCGAACATGTCGCCGAGCCAATGCAGAATGACCGGCTGTTTCACCTGTCCCAAAATGCGCCCATACACCCGCTGGTAATCCTCGGGCCCTTTCGCGCAGGCGGCAAGCGCGCGGCTCGCCATCAGAATGACTTGACCGCCCTCGCCTTCGATGAAGCCAACTTGCTCTTCATAGGCGGCTTCCACGTCGGCAATCGTGATCGACGGTCCCGGAAACAGATGGTCGGTTCCCGCGCCGCAGGCGATTTTGCCACCGACCGATCGCGCTTCCGCGATCGAAGCGCGGATAAGCTCCTTCGAGCGGTTCCAGTCGAGGCCCATGCCGCGTTGGGCGGTATCCATCGCTTCCGCCACGGCCAGACCGAGCGACCACAGATGGTGCCGGTAGGAGAGCGTCAAGTTCCAATCAATCTGCGATTGATGCAGCGGATCTGCGTCCGCAAACGGATCGCAGACGACATGGGCGGCCGAGAAGGCGATGCGGCCCGTAAACGGCTTGGCCGGCACGGAGAACGAGCCTGCTTTTCCCGGAGTATATTCATACAACGCTCCCCCTGCGCGGGGGAGGAGCAACGATTTGGCCATCTGTATTCCCCTCCTTAAGAGGTAATTAAAAAATCGGCTTTTGATCACGAAGTATAGCTATGAAGCTTACTCGACGTCGAATCTTGAATTCAGCCGGGCCTTCCGCTACTCACGTAGGCTCACCTACGCTGCGTTGCTCAGTCCCTAGCTTCATCCAACCTTCTCGGTGCTGAAAAGCCGATTTTTTTAGTATTTGTTTTTACAGGCTCAGCTTCGGCACGTCGATCCAGCGGCGTTCCTGCCACGACTGCAAGCTGAGATCGGCAAGCTGGGTGCCCTTCGCGCCTTCGAGCAAATCCCACGGAAACGGCGTGCCGATGACGACATGCTTCAAGAAGAGTTCCCATTGCACCTTGAACGCGTTGTCGTATGATGCGTTGTCCGGCACCTCCACCCATTGGTCACGGAACTGGAACGGGTTCGGAATGTCCGGATTCCATACCGGCTTCGGCGTATTGACCCGATGCTGCGTCTTGCAGTCCCGCAAACCTGCCACGGCGCTGCCTTCGGTGCCGTCGACCGTAACCGTGAGCAGATCGTCGCGGTCTACGCGCACCGCCCAGGACGAGTTGGCCTGCACGATAATGCCGCCTTCCAGCTCAAATATGGCGTACGCCGCATCGTCCGCCGTGCAATCGTACGGAACGCCCTGTTCATCCAGACGTTTCGGTATATGTGTAGCGGCAAGACAGGAAACAGCCTTCACTTCCCCGAACAAATTCTCGAGAACATAGCGCCAGTGTGCAAACATGTCGACGATAATACCGCCGCCGTCTTCCTTGCGGTAGTTCCACGATGGCCGCTGACCCTGCTGCCAGTCGCCCTCGAACACCCAATAGCCGAACTCCATCCGCACGGACAGGATACGCCCGAAGTAGCCAGAGTCGTTTAAGCGCTTCAGCTTGAGCAATCCTGGCAAAAACAGCTTGTCTTGCACGACACCGTTTCTCACCCCGGCCTCAGCGGCGATGCTAGCCAGTTCAAGCGCCCCTTCCAAATCGACGGCCGTCGGCTTCTCGCAATAAATATGCTTTCCCGCGGCGATCGCCTGCTTGATGCTTTCGGCGCGGCGCACCGTCGTCTGGCTGTCGAAATAGATTTCATCGTACGGATCGGCGAGGCATGCTTCAAGATCGGTACTCCAACGTTCGATGCCGTGGGCGGCGGCCAGCGCCTGCAGCTTGCTCTCCTGCCGTCCGACCAGAATCGGGTCGGGCATGATGACGTCTCCGTCCGGTAGCGCGACGCCCCCTTGCTTTCGAATCGCAAGAATCGAACGGACCAAATGCTGGTTGGTTCCCATCCGTCCGGTAACGCCGTTCATAATAATGCCGATGTTGCGAACTGCCATCGTTCATCGCTCCCTTCGCTTCGTATAATCGTATTGTAGTCGATGCGAAACCGCTTTTCTTACGATTACGGGAACACGATTCTCAATTTTGGAAGCGAATTATTCGAGCGAAAAACAAAATCCCCGCCGACGTTTAGCCGATGGGGGATGAAGGGGAAAATATGTTTCAATCAATCGGCCGGACGTCCTTTGATCGTTATCTTGTTCCTTTGATCGCACATTGTGCACTCGCTGTCCATTTGACGGAAGGATCCCTGCCTACTCAGCATGCTCGGGCGCGTTCAGCTCCCGGTACGTTTTTGGTGACAGCTTGGCGACAGCTTTGAACGACCGGTAAAACGTAGATACGGAATCGTAGCCGACCTCGAAGCAGATCGAAATAATGTCCTTACCCGTTTCCACCAGCAACTTCTGGGCGACGCGGATGCGTACCTCGGTCAAATATTGCATCGGTGTCATGTTGTACCGTTCCTTGAAGATGTTGTTCACGTGCCGCGTGCTGATGTCCAGCTTGGAGGCGATGTCCCCCGCGGTCAGAGGATCAAAATACTTCGAATCGATATAGCTGCGAATTTTCTCGGCGCGCAGCTTGTTGGAGCCGGAGCCCGCTCCGGCGGCCTCCGTTCCGGACGATCGAACCAGCAAGAGCAGCAACTGGGACAGCTGGACTTTGAGCGAAAGCCGGACGAGCGGCGACAGCTCCCTGGACTGCTCGAACAGCATTTTCCTCAGCAGCTGACGCAGTTCGCTCGCAGCAAACAATCCCGGCTTCATCAGGCAGGAGGCCGGAAAGTAGGCGTGGAGCAGCTGCTCCCTCATATCCGGATCGAGCACTGCCTCGTCAAACGCTAACACTAACAAGGTCAGCCTGAAGTCGGACATGACGGAGTGGACGGAATACGGAACGATCAGCGCCGTATCGTCGACCGCCAACTTCCGTACTTCACCCCCTAACCGGATAGTGCCTTCCCCTTCCAGCACAAATAGCAGCTGGTGCGTCTGGTGATAGTGCTCGGACACGAGATGCCCGCCCCTATGTTTCTGCTCGTATAAGTCTATCGCATTCCTGGACAAGTCGATCCATTTCATCGTCACGGCGAAGCCCCCGTTTTTTTAGCGTTACATTTAAAGCCATTTTAGCGCGATCTGCGGCTTCTATACAACATTTGACAAAATCAACGTAGCAAATCCAAGGATGCGTCTGAGTGTACACGGGCCCATCCGTTCAAAATTTTGCGGTCCCCTATTTGAAAGTTTATCTTGCATGGCGCTTTCTAGTTGGAAACGGTGAATATGCTTTAACATCCAATTCGCTCCATACACTCATGTCTTGGTCAATCGAATATATACTCAACAACGATTAGCTTGGTGTCGATCAAACATCCACCTAATCATCGTTCTTTGATCATGGACATTCCTTGAAAAGTTCATCCTTGTTGAGGACCCTGAATGTTATA
>NZ_AEXS01000064.1:0-28289 GCF_000204455.1 Paenibacillus sp. HGF5
CTTCTGGTCGTCTCCCACCGGCACAAGATTTGCATTATACAGCAAAATGTCTGCGGCCATGAGCGCAGGATAAACGAACAAGCCGGCCCCAACCGAGTCCTTGCCTTCCGATTTGTCCTTGAACTGAGTCATCCGTTCCAGCTCGCCCATATTCACCAGGGTGGTCATGATCCATCCCAGCTCGGCGTGTTGAGGAACATGGGACTGCAAAAAGATATTGGCGCGGTTCGGGTCGATTCCGGCGGCAACGTACAGGGCCGCGACCGATTCCGAGCGATCCCGCAGCGAGTTGGGCTCCTGCGGTACCGTTATTGCGTGCAGATCGACCACCATAAAATAACAGTCATGCTCGTTTTGCAGCTTCACAAAATTTTTAATGGCTCCAATGTAGTTACCGAGCGTTAAATTACCGCTTGGCTGAATTCCCGATAATACGGTTTTCATGACTAGTCCTCCATTTATTTATATTTTCATTTTATCCAAGTCTGCCCCGCCCTGCGTGATCATATAGGAACGCAAAAAAGCCTCACATCCGCAAGGGACGTGAGACCGTGGTGCCACCCTTATTCGCTGCAAGCATCATCCTACGCAGGCTGCAGCCTTCCATTCTTGTAACGGAGAATACCCGGCCGGCATATTAAGGAATAACAGCATTATCCCGTTCAGCCCGGCACTCGAAGGTCCATTCAGCAAAGCGGATCCGCCGGTTCACATCAACCACCGGCTTTCTGAAGGATGGGCCGCACCTGCTTACTTGTCCTTGTCATCGTGTTTCAATCATAATGGATCACTATTACATGCAATGATAAAACTCTTGCTCCGCCTTGTCAATTCCAATTTGGAATCAAGATGTCCGGGCCTTTTTGAAGCATTTCTTTTACCCTTTCCGCAAAAATCTGTTATGATGTGGTTAATCGTCCAGACCATGATTTCTGTTAGTAAAGGAGCATCGATATGAATCAAGTGACCAAAGGCCAGTGGAATGGTTACGACACCTATATTTTAAACAGCGGCCGTCTTGAAGTGACTCTCCTTCCTCGTCTAGGTAATAACGTCATTGGGATTAAAGACAATGAAAACTCACGCGAAATCCTCCGAAAACCAGATGAAAGTGAGCTTGCATTCTATCTACAGAAGCCTTACCACTTCGGCATTCCGATGCTCATACCGCCAGGCCGGATTTCCAAGGGCCATTTCGAATATGGCGGAACGTCGTATCAATTTGACCAAAATACCGCGAACGACAATCATATCCACGGCCTCCACCGATCGCAGGCTTGGTGTGTCAGCGACATAGAGGAGGAGGATGACGGGTGCGCCGTTTCGACCGAGTTCATCTCATCGGATGATCCGAAATGGATTGCCCAATTTCCTGAGCCGCTGAAGCTGGAGATGACCTTCCGTCTTCAGGGGACACGCTTAACGCAGAGCCTTCGCGTAACGAATCTGGGCGCCAGCCCCGTTCCGTTCGGCATGGGTTACCATACGTGGTTCCTGCTGGACGGCGAACCGCATCGCTGGACGCTGGATCTGCCAGTTGAAGGCATTTACACTTTGAATAACGAACTGATCCCGACCGGCGATCTTTCACCTCTCGGCCATTTGGAACAACTGAATTCGGGACTAAACCTGAAGGATGCCGATCTGGATACGATATTAAAGATCCCTGAGGGCAAACCTGCCGAGGCCTTGCTGAAGCGGGACGATGGTTACCAAATTCATTATTCGGCAGACCGTGCCTTCTTCAAGCATTGGGTGCTCTATACCAAAGGAGTTGCCGAGCAGTTCCTCTGCATCGAACCGTACACCTGGCTTCCCAACGCACCCAATTTGAATCTCCCGAACGAAGAAACCGGGCTGATTCATTTGGAACCGGGACAGACCGTGAATCTGACGACCAAGATCAGCATTCAGAATACGTCACCGGAGGCAGAGCAAGGATAAGCCAGTGTCTCCGTTGACACATAACATCCTCATATACTTAACTTTTCAGCAAGAGCAGCCCTTTGAATATCAAAGGGCTGCTCTTATTTGATCTATGAACAATGTGTACGGGTAATTTTACCAGCAGACGATCTGCCTCCTGCACGAATGAGATCCCTATCAATCAGGTCATAATATCCTCATACAACACCAAAGGAGGTGACATGACATGGCTCAAGGTCGTTCTTCTAACAATCTTGTCGTACCTCAAGCAACTGCAGCTCTTCAACAATTGAAGATGGAAGCTGCTCAAGAACTGGGCGTAACGATTCCACAAGACGGTTACTATGGAAACTATACTTCCCGTGAAACCGGTTCTTTGGGAGGTTACATCACCAAACGTCTGGTACAATTGGCTGAGCAGCAATTATCGGGTCGTTCGAACCTGTAATTAGCATCTCTTCCCTCCAGCCGTAAATAGAAAGAGGCGATCTTCTCCCCAAAGATCGCCTCTTTCGTTATATGTTCTATATAATAAATGATTTCAGGATTCCGAAGCAGCTTCGGCATATGTATTACGAGGGTACCGTATCATCAAGTTGGCCATGTTATAGTTGGATTCAAGCACAGCATCCACAACGACGATGCCTTGTCGTACCATAAATTCATAACTGATTTCGCCATGTGTCCAATGGCGTTTATGTTTCAGACTTTCAAGCGCCATCGAACGAAAAGAGAATTGTTGAGCCTCACTTAGCCCCTCCTCTTGCGGAGCTATGATCCCGTTACGCCCAGACAATGGGTTATGCCGTATGCCAAATTTACCAATTACATTGTTTCGTATTTGTACAAAAACCGTCCCCGAGCTTAGACCTCCCAACTCTTCTTCCAGCTCTTTAAACACGATGTCCAGCTGCCTAGCCAGTGATAATTGATCTAGTTTTACCATCCCTTCTCCCCTCCTTTATTAGTAAATCCTCCCTATTATTAGGGCTTATGACTCATTATAGGGGATAGAAATCATTGGATCAACAATATTCAACACATTTGGGTATTTATTACTAAAATTGCACAAATATTTTAGTTTTCCTCTCCTTTATTGCGTCAACTTTCTTTCTTTTACGACAAAAAAAGAAGCCCCGAAGGAGCTTCTTTCGAATATGGGAATAAATCTGCAGTGGAAGATCAAACGCCATAACAGGAACTGCATTTTTACCTGTTTTTTCGATGATAACCAACAATTTATGCTAAATGCTCGGTCATTTGCAAGAACTGCTTAATATCGTTGACGCAGGAGTCCGCCGCGCTTTGCCAGAAGTCACGCTGGGTCAGATCCACATTCAGATGTTTCTTTGCCAGGTTCTCCACGGACATTACGCCTGTGTCTCGAAGCAAAGCATCATATTTGTCCGCAAAGGTCGGACCTTCTTCCAATGCCCGAACATAGAGGCCCGTACTGAACATATAACCAAAGGTATACGGGAAGTTATAGAACGGGGTGCCCGTGATATAGAAATGAAGCTTGGATGCCCAGAAATGCGGATGGTACGAGGTCAGGGCATCACAGTATGCTTCCTTCTGTGCCTCCACCATCAAATCGGAGATCTCCTCGCTGCTCAGCAGACCGTTCTTCCGCTTGTCATAGAAGCGGGTTTCGAACAAGAAACGTGCATGAATGTTCATAAAGAAGGCCACGCTGTTCTGAATTTTCTCTTCCAACAGAGCCAGCTTCTCCTCTTCGCTGCCTGCCCCCTTCACCATCGCATCAAAAACAATCATCTCGGCGAAGGTGGATGCCGTCTCGGCGACATTCATCGCATACTTTTGGTTAAGCACCGGAATTCCGCCCATCAGATGCTGATGATAGGCATGACCCAGCTCATGAGCCAAGGTCGAAACGTTCGAGGCCGTTCCACCAAACGTCATGAAAATCCGCGTCTGGCCGCTTGCCGGGAAGGAGGTGCAGAAACCGCCAGGTCGCTTCCCGGGGCGGTCCTCGACCTCAATCCAGCTCTTGTCGAACGCCATCTGCGAAAAATCCGCCAATCTCGGGCTAAACTTACGGAATTGCTCCACGATGTTAACAGCGGCATCGTCATACGAGATCTTGGTTGCCGAAGTACGGAGCGGAGCATCCACATCGGTCCAGGACAACCCGTCCAGACCGAGCAGCTTCGCTTTGCGGTTCAGGTACTCTACAAGCACCGACTTCGTATCCTGAATGACGGCCCACATCGTGTCCAGCGTCTCGCGGCTCATCCGGCCAATCGCCAGCGGTTCTTTCAGGACATCGTCCCAGCCGCGGTTCTCGTACAGTTTCAGGCGGTAGCCGGATAGATGGTTCAAGGTATCCGCGCAGTAATCAGCGGAGTCTCCCCAAGCCTTCTCCCACTTCTCAAACATGGATTGGCGCACTTCCCGGCGTGGATCATGCATTTTATTGAACGCTTGCCCTGCCGACAGCATGACCGTCTCTCCGTCTTCCTCATACGGAATTTGGATTTTCTTCACGATGGTGTCGTAGAACTCTCCCCATCCGTGATAACCGTCTACCCCCAGCGACAGAGCCAGGCTTTCCAGTTCGGGACTCATCTTATCCTTCGCGAGATTGCGGCTTTCGTTCAGTACGAATTCCAGCTCGGACACCTTATCCGTACCGGTCCATGCGGTCCAGAGCTCATCGTTCATTCCGCGAAGCACGTTATCGAACTGGTTCTTCACCGACTGCAGGGCCGCAGACAGCGTAGTTACCCGCCCGGACAATTGAACCGCCTTCTTGTCATTCACGTTCTGTGCGGTCAGGCAGCCAACGAAGGCAGAAACCTCGCGGATCCTTGCATAGGCGCTCTGGAACTGCTCAAGGAAGCGCTCCAGACTGGATGCGCTCTCGATGGTCTCTGGAACAGCCAATGCCTTGACGTCTTGCTGAAGCTTATGTACATCCTGCTCCAAAGCCTCAATAAAGCTCCCGAGCTGCGGCGAGGAGGAGCCTCCTGGAAATATCGATTCCAAATCCCAAGTTTGTTGAAGTGCCATCGAACATTCATCACCTTTCGAGATAAAATATGAATTCAAACGGAATACCATTTGTGTGGACTTAGGGAAAAGTGTATAACTATATATAACTAAAATACTGTTTTCCCTCTTGATCAAACAAATTACTGCTGGAGGAGCTAGAAGCCATGAGACCTTTGCAAATTTCACCGGAGACGGCGGTTACACTGTCCAAGCAGCTGGGCGTTCCGCTGGAACAGCTGATGCATATGCCTCAGCATATATTAATGCAGAAGATTGCCGAGCTTGCCAAGAATGAGGAAGCGAAAGCAGCCCCGAAAGACGATGAGTCCCATTCATCGGAGAACTCATGATTCCTTTTTCGAATACGTGGCCTTATGATGTCGTTGGCAACGACGTATATGTACACAGCTGCCCCTTCTGCGGGACCGACAATGTCTTGCTTCCCATGAAGCCTAAGGAGCTTGTAAGCGTTAGGGAAGGGAAAAAGAAGCTGCTCATCTTCCCCTGCTGCCACAACAAAGTTACCGTGCTGGACAGCGACATCGACTATTTGCTCACGGATCAGCGATTGCGCTGACTCTATCTTAAAGCGAGCCATCGCTGCAAATTGCAAATCAACAGCCTGCTGGCCCACCGTTCAGCGGGCTGTTTGCATTTATGACTCCGCCTGAATCGCCGCGTTCTTCTGCTCCCGGATCTGTTCGGCTATCAGCTTCCACTGCTCTCTGGAGGCTCGGATCATGGCAGCATCCATGATCTTCTCGTCCTGGACCACTCTGGAGAACCACTGGACCGCCTCCTGGAACTGTCCCAGCCTGCGATGAATCTCTCCGATCAGGTACAGCAGACGGGCATCATTCGCCCCTACCCCTTCCAGTTCAAACACCCGGATATAGGATTCCAGGCTGTACCCCAAAAACCGCTTCTCCTGATCCTCGTTGCCCTGATACCGGTACAGCCATGCGATATGGTGCAGCAGGCTGGCCACGATGCGGTCCCGCTCCCCGATCACCTGGGCGCAGAGGAGAGCCAGCTTGTACGACTCCAGGGCATCCTCCAGATTGCGGGGACCGCCCATATCCCTCTTCTCCCAGCGGCATCCAACCTGGTCATAGAAGAGCGTCTTCTGCCGTTCATTCAATTTCAGGGTCGAGTGTTCCGTCGAAGCAAATCCGCATTCGGGACAGACCCGCACCACGTAAAAATCGGGGTTCTCCGATTTGTAATAAGCGCAGAAATCCGTATCCGTACGGAATGCTTTCTTAAAGCTTGGTCTCACCCTGGACGTTAAGTATTCATGATCACAGTGCGCACAAGCCACCTTGATGGAATACAAGGGTTCCAATTTCACGCCATTCGCCATCCCTTCATTCGCGTCTAATTCCTGTCCGTTTCTAGATCTAAGGCACTACGGAGTATTCACGAAATGGTGGGCGGGACCCGAAAGACGCTGCAGCACAAAATCACGTAAATCATCCTCCACGCCGATTTCGATTAAGGCTCCGGCCATGCAGCCAAGCCATTCTTCGGCATGACGGTCGGTTATCGGGAATTTCATGTGCCTGGCCCGCATCATCGGGTGTCCGAACGCTTCCGAGAACAAGGCCGGCCCTCCGAAAAACTGGCTCAAGAACATATATTGCTTCTCCATCACCGGCATGATATCTTCCGGAAACAATGGCGAAAGCAGCTCATTTTGCTGCACTCTCGGATAAAAAGCTTCGACGAGCGATCGTACACCCTCGGCACCCCCGAGGTTATCATAGATGCTTAAGTTCGGATTCATATCCGCTAATTCTCCCATCTGTTTATGATTCGCTTTCGATTGGATGTACCTGTCCATTATAGCAAAAAACAACAAAAAAAGGCGCTAAGCGATGGTTAGCACCTTTTAGAACTTATTAATAACTGCGCCAGTCCTCTTCACTCTGGACGAGAGAAGCACGTATAACATAAACGAAGGCGCATACCAGGATACCTGCGACTATGCTCATGATCATCACTCCATCCAAACATAATACGAAAGATGTGCTTTGATGGTTTTTATTATAGCACAATATCCCCGAAAATAAAGCACAAATGTAACCGCTTTCTCATATTTTTTATACTGTTTGTCCTATATGCTGCATAGATTTTAAATATCGGACCATATTCTATCATTCACAACGATGCCAGGGGGCGTATTCCTTATATGACCATGAAAAAATTGGGCTGGCTCATGCTCGTGTCGGCTCTGATCAGCGTGATTGTCCTGATGGCTTTGTTTCCCGAAGCGGCGCTCCAATCCGCACTCCGCGGCCTGGCGATATGGTGGGACGTGCTGTTTCCATCCTTGTTCCCGTTCTTTGTCATTTCAGAGGTGCTGTTAGGGTTTGGCGTGGTTCATCTGATCGGCACGCTCCTGGACCCCATGATGCGACCGTTGTTCCGAATTCCGGGCGCAGGAGGGTTCGTGGCCGCGATGGGATATGTTTCAGGTTACCCCGTCGGTGCCAAATTAACCGCCAAGTTGTGGGAGCAAAAAATGGTAAACCGGGAGGAAGGTGAGCGACTTGTTGCCTTTACCACCTCTTCGGATCCTATATTTCTGATTGGAGCGGTATCCATCGGTTTCTTTCACGATCCCAAAATAGGTCTCATTCTGGCCCTCGCCCATTATGGCGGAGGTTTTCTCGTAGGGCTGTTGATGAGATTTCATGGCAAGCGCGAGTCCAATACATCAACCGATTCGCTCCGCCTGTCCCAGACGAAGACAAGCCGGCTTAAATCCGCCTTTCAGGCCATGCATGCTGCGCGGGAGCAGGATGGCCGTGATCTCGGCACGCTGCTAAGACAAGCGATTCAATCATCGCTTCAGCTGATTATCGTTGTCGGCGGTCTTGTGGTTTTCTTCTCCGTGTTTCTTGAACTCTGGACCCGGGCCGGCGCCATGCCCGCGCTAACGGAGGTCATCAGTCTGCTGTTATCCCTCGTTGGCATGCCTGAATCCTTATCCACTGCCATCGTGGGGGGACTGTTTGAAGTGACGCTGGGCGCACGCTATGCCGGGGAGGCAGGTGCCGCTATTCCTCTGCCTTACAAAGCGGCCGCGGCAGCCTTTATCTTGTCTTGGGGCGGCCTGTCCGTTCATGCCCAGATCATCAGCATCCTGAACTCTACCAACCTTAGGTATTTTCCGTTTGTCGTAGCCAGGCTGATCCACGGCGTTATTGCCGCCACCGCCGTGTTGCTGTTGTGGAGAAGCGTCATGGGTTCTTCGATACCGACGCTGGCGGTGCCGTCTGTTTCGGATTCCTCCCTAAACGGGTATACCCATATTATGGCGGCTTTCTGCATCCTGCTCGGTTTCCTGATTGCAGTTGCGTTGTTTATTCAGATCCTTCGAGGACTGCAGCAGAAATTCCGCTAATTCCCAAGGTGAACATTGTGTTCTTCTCCAAGATTGATTATCATCTTTATATAACCTTACAAAGGAGCTTATCAACTTGAGATATTATGTTCTGGACCGCGGTGACCCATTGTCTGTCGAGCTGACCCAGCAGTTTCACAAGCTGGCGGAACAGCGGGGGTTTGTGCTGGATGCAGAATCTCCGGAGATTGTGGTCTCGATCGGTGGAGACGGTACGATGCTGCACGCCTTCCATACGTTTATAGACCGTATTCCCGACCTCGCCTTCGTCGGCGTCCATACGGGCCACTTGGGATTCTATGCTGACTGGAAGGCGGATGAACTGACGGAGCTAATTGATCATATGAGCGGAGAAGGCGAACACGGCAACGTGAAGCCGCGCCTCGTCAAGTATCCCCTGGTTCAACTGGAAATCCATAAGAAATCAGGAACGTCCTCTTACATTGCCTTAAACGAATTTACCCTTAAAGGCGTTGACGGTACCGTTGTCGCGCAGATTGACATCAACGACGTGACCTTTGAGATGTTCAGGGGAGACGGCATTTGCGTATCCACGCCGTCCGGCAGCACGGCGTATAACAAGAGTGTCGGCGGGGCGATGGTTCATCCCTCGATCGATGCGCTTCAGATTGCGGAAATCGCCTCGATTAACAACCGGATTTTCCGTACGCTGGGCTCGCCGCTGCTTCTGCCCAAGCATCATCATTGTGATATATTCTCGCGAAAAGAACAGCGTTTGCTGCTTACTATCGATCACGTTAATATCTCGATTGACGACCTCGTATCCGTGCGCTGTCAGGTGGCGGAGCAGCAGGTCAGTTTCGCACGTTATCGGCCGTTTCCGTTCTGGAACCGCGTCCGCGATGCATTCCTTGGTTAACATGAAGAAGACCTCTTTCTTACATTTACCAGGAGGGCCAACGCTTCACGAAGTCTTTCCTTTACCAATATCCGAAAAAAAAGAACGGTCTACCTGCCAAAATACAGGTGACCGTTCTTTGTTTATTGCGGCTTCTCTGAAGCCACATGAGGCTCCTTGGAAGGCTTTGCTTCCTTCTCCTTGGGGGCCTTGGCTTCGCGCGGTTCGCGTCTTGAATCCTTGCCTTCGCGCCGCTCGCGCTGGTCCTTGTGCTCCTTGCCCGGTTTTGGGCCCTCTTGGGGTTCCTTGCCCCCCTGTGCTTCCCCCTCAGCCCGGTTATCCTTAGGGGATGTTTCTCGAACCTCTACAGGCTCTTTCGTATTGGAGGCATGCTCTTTCGTTTCCTTCTGCTCCTTCGTTTTCTGAAGCACAAAGTGAGCACAGCCAAAATTGCAATATTCGTTAATGTAATCGGACATGCTGGAAAAGGTTGAATCCTTGGCAGCCTTGGGATGATTGTCCCGATAGAAGCCTTTAAGCCGAAGCTGATTATAACCCCAGTCTCCCACGATGTAATCATAGCGGTCCAGCACCTCGCTGTACCGCTCCCGGAAAGCTTCCAGATTCCAGCCGTTTCGATGGTCCTTTAACACTTCATAGCTTTTGTTTCCGATAACGATCATTGAAAGCTTCCCCTGCCTTTCCAATAGGTTAAGACTGCACCGTCTCTTCCTTGTTGCGTTCCGCAGATTTCACTTGCTCGTGTGCATGATAGGAACTGCGCACAAGTGGGCCGGATTCCACGTGGCTGAATCCGCGCTTCATTCCTTCTTCCTTCAAGATCGCAAACTCTTCCGGCGTGTAGTATTTTTCAACATTCAGATGTTTCGGCGAAGGCTGCAGGTATTGGCCGATCGTCATGATATCGCATCCCACCGAACGCAAGTCGTCCATCGCCTCCAGAATTTCATGCCATTGTTCCCCGACGCCCAGCATGATGCTGGACTTGGTCGGAATGTCAGGCTGCATCGCCTTGGCATTCTTCAGCAGCTGCAATGAGCGGGAATACTTGGCTTTGGCACGTACGCGATCAGACATACGCTCCACCGTCTCAATGTTGTGGTTCAGAATATCCGGCTTTACGTCCATCACGATTTTCAGCGATTCTTCGTCTCCCATAAAATCCGGGATCAGCACTTCCACCGAGCACAGCGGCAGGCGTCGGCGAATGGCTTTGACGGTTTCGGCGAATATGTAGGCACCGCCATCCTTCAGATCATCCCGTGCAACGCTTGTTACCACGCAGTGACGCAAATTCATTTGCTCGGCCGCCTCCGCTACCCGTTCCGGTTCCTGCAGGTCCAGCTCCGTTGGAAGCCCCGTATTCACGGCGCAGAATCGGCAAGCGCGGGTACAAATGTCACCCAGAATCATGAAGGTTGCCGTACGGTTAGCCCAGCATTCGTAAATATTTGGACAGCGAGCCTCTTCACACACCGTATGAAGTGTTTTGGATCGCATCATGCTTTTGATTTCTTTATAATTATCGCCAGTAGTCAGCTTGATTCGAATCCAGTCAGGTTTTGGCTGTTTGGTTTTAGACAAAGAAAAAACCTTCTTTCGAATGTAATGATGTAACTCAAGACATACCCCATCGTTTGCTGTCCCATATTATATCATGAAAACCATCATATTACTTGTTTCGCATCGATATGAGATTAATCTAGTTGCGGCATGGATAAAAATCCTTGTTTCGATTCACCCTACAGGTAGGCATGACTGTCCGTCCTTAATTACGACTATCGAAAAAAGGAGGAGAAGGACAATTGAGGATTTTACAACCATTGCGAGCAAGGTGCATCATGTATCGGTCCACGGCTGCAGTCGTGGCTGCCTTGATGGCTGCCTGCTGCATGTGCGGGCCTGCGTCCGCATCCGCCTCCATGGCGGTCAGCGCGGCTGACGATGCGACTAAATCAACGGACGCTGCAGCGAATTTTGCAGACCGGAAGTCTTTATACGATCAGGTTTCCACCGTTACCCAAATTCCTTGGCACCGCCTGGCGGCCATTGACCAGTATGAACGAACGCTGACCCGGGTTCATCCCAAGGATCGAAAGCATCCGGACCGCACCCTCGGTATCTTTATCCCTTCCACCCGATGGGCCGGCCCGTTGAATCCCAATCAGGAAGACGTGAATCCTATGTCGATCAGCGTGTTCTCCGGGATCGGGCTCGATGGGGACGGGGATGGCAAGGCAGATCCCAATAATGATATCGACCTGCTCTACACGGTTGCGACAAGACTTTCCCCTTATGGGCATGCCGCTGATGATTTCAGCATCGGCCTATGGTCATACTACCAGAACACGCGGGCCGTACAGCGCATCATGCAGTATGCCAAACTGTACGAGACCTTCGGGAAGCTGGACCTGTTCGACCATGCGTTTCCCCTTCCCGTCAAAAGCAACTATTCCTACCGAAGCACCTTTGGCATGGGGCGCAACTGGGGAGGTAAAAGGGTTCACGAAGGAACGGATTTGTTTGCTTCATACGGAGTCCCCGTTCGAAGCACCTGTTACGGCGTCGTCGAAATTAAAGGCTGGAATAAATACGGCGGCTGGCGCATCGGCATCCGTGATTTGAACAATCATTACCATTATTACGCCCATCTGCAGGGCTTTGATAAAGGGATTTCGCTCGGGGATGTCGTTACGCCGGGTCAAACCCTCGGCTGGGTCGGCAGTTCGGGCTACGGCAAGCCCGGAACCCAGGGCAAATTCCCGCCGCACCTGCATTACGGCATCTACCGGGACACCGGATTGACCGAATGGGCTTTCGATCCTTACCCGCTGCTGAAGCACTGGGAACTGGAAGAAAAACGCTCGAAGAAAAAAACGCGCTCCTGAATTCAAACCAGGGGCGCGTTTTTCCTTTAAGGACATCCCTCATGACACGGCCAATCCATGCTGCTCGTACACAATACGGTTTGGGAATGAGCGAAAATGAGCGTCCTACTCGCCTGTTCCGCTTCCCTCCGTATGCCCTGACATGTCGGCGCCGCCCGGCGTAGGCACAAGAGGCGTCGTCGTTCCCTGGGCAGGAGGGTCCGGCGTCGTTGCAGGCGGAATCTCCTGCTGCCCATCATGGGTGTTCTCGTCCGTTACCGGCGGCGGTATCGCGATGCTCGGTGCGCTTGCCTTATTCTCGCCGACCGCCTTTCCTTGGCCGTCGTAATAATACATCGGCACATCGCCTACCACGAGCAGATACGAGATCGGAATATCGGTTTCCACGATTTGCGGCTCCATGTCAAAAGGAACGACAACCGCTACCTCCGTCACGATGTGGACGAATACCTCCACCAGGATCATATTGATGCCGGCCCCCTGCTGCCTCGTATCCAGCTGAACCTTTACCGCTCCTTGGGGTTCGATCTTTAAAGGTATTTGCGGACCGAATGAAGCGATGATCGGGCTTTTTAACACCTGTCCCAGCGGAATTTGCTCTTTGCGCTTATGGATTTCGTCCAGCGTGCTCTGCACGACCTGCGTCGTATGGGACGTGATTTTTAAATGCTCGGCATAATTCAGCATGAATCCGGTCACTTTGCCCGAGCTGTCCGTTTTCCAGTTGACCAGATTATCAAAATCCTTGCCCTGCGTCACCTGGGAGGTGATCGCTTTATTGATGGCTTCGGTAGCGATCTGCTTAACCCGGATTTGGGCTAAATGCATGATCGGCGGCCGCAGATTCTGCTCGATATACATAAAAAACTCAACGATCCCAAACACAAGGAGCAGAGCGCCGATCAGCCACCATTTTTTTGTGCTTCGCCGTTTGGCAGCCTGAGGACGCCCCCGGCTCTGCGGTACGGGCCGAAAGCCTCTGCGCGGTGGTTTGTAAGCTCTCCTTGGTTTAGGCCACGACAGCGACGGAAAGGCCAAACGCCTGCTTCCCCATCTCTTTCGTCTCATGCTTGGTCCCCCCTATTTACGCCCCGAGGAGCATGTTTACCATGGCAAGCTCTCCTGTATAGAAGGTATGCGGACAAACGGCAAAAAAGAAGAGCAAGGATGGCTTATCCTCACTCTTCTTCCTTAGCGTTCTTTGGATCGTTTTCTTGATCTTCCACGTAGTATTTCAGCATCGACAGTTTGTTCTCCCAGAAGCGGTCGAAATAAGACAGCCAATCCTTCAATTCCTTAAGCGGCTCTGCTTGCAGGCGATAGCGAGTCTCGCGTCCAACCTTGCGGTCCTGCACCAGACCCGCTTCCTCCAAAATTCGGAGATGCTTGGACACGGCGGTTCGCGTCATGGAGAAATATCCCGTAATTTCTTTAACCGGCATTTCCTTATCGCTTAACAAGCCGAGCAGCTTACGACGAGTCGGATCTGCGATGGCTTGGTAGACATCATGCTTCGGAGCGGCCTGCGACATCGGTTACGCCTCGACGTATCCCGCAAGCTTCTGAACAATGCCAGCCCAGCCGTTGTCCATGCGGCCTCGAACGATGTCATGCGCTTCCCCGAACTCGGTTACTTGATCCGCTGTCCATCCGCCATGGATGAGCGTGAATTCCGTATGATCTCCCTGCTCCACCAGTTCGAAGGTAACGCTCCAATCCTTGCCCCAGTTAAAAGACAACCGGTTAGGCTCATCAATAAGCGTCACCTTGCATGGTGAATTTCCGAAGGGGCCGGCATTCAATTGAAACTCGAACCCTTCCACCGGTTCAAAATTGTTAGGCATGAACCACGACGAAATCCCTTCAGCCGTGGCTACGGCTTTCCACACCTTCTGGATGGGCGCTTTCAGCACAAGAGTATGACGAATATCCGGCAGCTTGCCGTTTGTTGCGTTGTCCATATCAGTTTCATCCCTCGCTTAAACTTGAAATTATGAAACCATTTGGTTTCCCTTCATGCATTATAGGACACCAAATGGTTTTACGTCAAATCCCAATATTCACCTGTTCGGCGTCACCCTTAGGTCAATCAGACGACTAATCGGCGCAAAGCAGGCACCTTGCCAGCACACCGCACTACTTAACCTCACGTTAGGGTTGATCCGGATAAGTCTTTTTCAGGAACGCGATCGATTCGCGAATCAGCTGCTTCAGCACCTCAACATCAATGTCCGCCACTTTATTGATGTACACGCAGCCTTTCCCTGCCGTATGCTTGCCAAAATTCGTCAGCAGCTCCTCCCGCTGATCATCGCCTGGCGCAAAATACAGGCTGATCTTCGCTTTTCGTGGGGAGAATCCTACAAACGGCGCATCTCCCTCATGCCCGGAGGCGTAACGATAATGGTAGGAGCCGAAACCAATGATGCTCGGTCCCCACATTTTGGCCGCAAAACCGCTCGTTTCTTCAAAAATCTCCAGCAAACGATAGGCATCCTCCCGTTTTTTCGGCGAATCCACTTGCTCGATAAACTCCACCACGCTGTGATCCGTTTCTTTTGTTTTTTGCTCGTACACGGGTTTAACTCCTTTCGAACACGCTTGTTATTATGATCATCCCTGTCAAAAATAAAAAAAGGCCGGTTATGATCAGCAATGTTATCTAATCATTTCCAGCCTAATCGAGCCATTTCTGTCTTTATAGTTCAGCAGCGTACTCCCTCTGCCTTAAAGCCTCGTACATCAATACAGAAGCGGCCATCGCCGCATTCAGCGATTCGGCACGCCCCGGCATGGGGATACGGATGGCATCGTCCACGAGTGCCGCGACCTCAGGCGAGACGCCGCGTCCTTCGCTGCCGATGACGATCCAGCTTGTCCCTTTGAAGTCGTACTCGAAGCATGAGCGCTGTCCTTCCAGCATGGTGGTCACCAATCTGGCTCCCCGTTCCCTCGCTTCCGGCAGGATGCTCAGCAGATCGCCCTCCAGCACCGGCAGATGGAACAGAGATCCCATGGTGGAGCGCAGTGTCTTGGGATTGTACAAATCCGCGCAGCCTCGCCCCAGGACCACGCCGGCAGCCCCTACGGCATCTGCGCTTCGTATGATGGTCCCCACATTGCCCGGATCCTGGAGACCGTCGAGAACAACGACCAAACCGTTCTCGCGCAGGATCAGGTCCTGCCATTGCCGCGCTTCCTTGCGAATGACGGCAAACACCTGCTGCGGCGACGGCGTATCGCTGACCTTCGATATGACGGCATGGGATACGCCGATCCATTCGGCACCTTGTCCTGTATCCGTAATATGACGAAGCTCTTGGGGGATGCCCTTGTCCACGTCATAAGCCAGGCACTCGATGTCCGCGCCGGACGACAGGGCTTCCTGTACGAGATGAATGCCTTCCACCACATACTTGTTCTGCTTGTCCCGATGTTTTTTCTCCTGCAGCTGTGCCCAGCCCTTCGCTCTGGCATTCTGCGGCGATAATATCTCCATTGTTAACCCATCCGTTCTTTACATATATACTCATCAGAGCCCGGGTTCGGCCCGGTATCCGAAGCTGACGGCTTTATTTGGGATAAGCAAGCTCCAGCTTCGTTAAGTCATTCTTATGTCCCACGATGACGAGCACATCGCCTTCCTCAATCCGGTCATCCGGACTTGGCGAAATGTTCATGTCCGCATCGCTTCGAATCGCCATGACATTGCACCCGAATCGTGCGCGAATATCCAGCTCTCTCAAATTGTGGCCAATCAGCTCGCCTGTAGCCAGCATCTCCATAATGCTGTAGTCGTCCGACAAATCGATATAGTCCAGAATATTCGGCGACACCAGATGGTGGGCAACCCGAAGCCCCATGTCCCGCTCTGGGAAAATCACCTTGTCCGCGCCGATTTTGTTAAGCACTTTTCCGTGCAGCTCATTCTTCGCTTTTACGATAATAGCCGGTACGCCAAGATCCTTCAGAATCAGCGTCGTCAAAATGCTGGATTGAATATCCTCCCCGATAGCCACGACAACCACATCAAAATTCCGAATGCCGAGCGCCCGGAGCGCCTCTTCATCGGTCGAATCCGCCGAAACGGCATGCGTGACCATGCTGGCAGTTTCCTGAATACGCTGTTCGCTCGCATCAACGGCTAATACGTCAAAACCCATGCTGCTCAATTCCTTGGCAACGCTTGTGCCAAAACGCCCCATACCGATTACTGCGTACTGCTTCTTAGCCATTTATATATCCCCCCACGAGCCTAGGTCGATCCTTAATCATCAATGATAACAGTATATCATACTGTCCAGAATACTTGAATGTAACTCCCCTGGAACGGGTACATTACACAATGACCCTTATATAACAAGGAGGAACATTTCGATGTCCATATTGTTAGATCTAAGGCAAGC
Source organism: Paenibacillus sp. HGF5 (assembly GCF_000204455.1). NCBI lineage: Bacteria > Bacillati > Bacillota > Bacilli > Caryophanales > Paenibacillaceae > Paenibacillus > Paenibacillus sp. HGF5. The sequence continues at coordinate 16,525 of NZ_AEXS01000064.1, forward strand.
CGTCATTCATAAAGTCCACAATCAGGACGAAGAAGAGCTGCGCTCCATGATCGAGGGTTCCGTTGACGGGCCTGAAGCCGCCCTGCCGGGACTCGGCGTGATGTTTGAAATGATGTGGAAAGACATGGATGCTGCCCAGCAAAATACCCTTGTCTCTTCCCTTCACGACCATTTGAAAACCGTTACGCCTGGCAATCTTCAGGGATAATCCCGCGCTCAACAAAAAGAACAATCCCCTAAGCCTTCAAGCTGAGGGGATTGTTCTTTATCCTGCATATTTATGCCATCGCTTACGGAGCGGTCTCAAGAAACTGGGCGGTTGGGTTCTTGTCTATGGCGGTTCTCATCGCATACTCATTTTCGAAGAGAACGACATAATTATCCTTCTTGTCTTTCACGAGGGTGGAGTTAATCCGGAACTTGGACGGATCAATGTTGTCGTCCACGAGCCAGCGGGCAAACTGATACGGCATCCGTTGCAGCTGGACATCGACGCCGTACTCCCCCTTCATCCGATACTCGAACACTTCGAACTGGAGCTGACCGACCACCCCGAGAATGGTCTCGTCGAAGCTAACGGTGCGGAATACCTGAATGGTCCCCTCTTCCGTCAATTGGTCAATCCCCTTCTGATATTGCTTATGCTTCAGCGCATTCTTCACGGTTACTTTGGCAAAGATCTCCGGGGAAAACGTCGGAAGCTCGTCGAATACAACCTCGCGTCCTTGGCTGAGGGAATCCCCGATCCGAAAAATCCCCGGGTCAAACAGACCGATAATATCGCCAGGGTATGCTTCCTGCACAATATCTCGATCCTGCGCCAAAAATTGCTGCGGCTGCGCCAGCTTGATTTCCTTGCCTACCCGCACATGCTTCACGCTCATACCGCGTTCGAACTTGCCCGATACGATTCGAAGGAAAGCGATGCGGTCCCGGTGAGCCGGATTCATGTTGGCTTGGATCTTAAATACGTAACCGGAGAATTTCTCATCGGTCGGTTCCACCACGCCTTCCGTGCTGCGGCGCGGCTCCGGCTTCGGCGCAAGCTGGAGGAAGTTTTCGAGAAAGGTCTGGACGCCGAAATTGTTGATCGCACTGCCGAAAAATACAGGCGTTAACTGACCCTGCATCACTTTCTCCAGATCAAACGGGTCACCGGCAACATCCAGCAGCTCCAGATCCTGACATAACTGGTCATGCAGATAATCGCCAGCCATTTCGCGGATGAGCGGATCTTCATACCCTTCGACCTTCTGCACTTTAATCGTGGAATGGTCGTCCCCTTGGAACAATTCCACCTGATTCTTCACCCGGTCGTACACGCCGCACAGGTCGCGGCCGGAACCGATCGGCCAATTCATCGGTACGGAGCGGATGCCCAGCACCTGCTCAAGCTCCTCCATCAGGTCAAACGGACTGCGTCCTTCGCGGTCGAGTTTGTTGATGAAGGTGAAGATCGGAATGCCCCGCTTCGCGCAGACCTGAAACAGCTTGATGGTCTGGGCCTCGACCCCTTTGGCTACGTCAATCAACATGACGGCGCTGTCGGCAGCCGTCAACGTACGATAGGTATCCTCACTGAAGTCTTGGTGACCCGGCGTATCCAATATATTAATCCGATGCCCTAAATAATCAAATTGCATCACGGACGACGTGACGGAGATTCCCCGCTGCTTCTCGATCTCCATCCAGTCACTCGTTGCATGCTTGCTCGCTTTACGAGCTTTTACCGATCCGGCCAGACGAATGGCGCCCCCGAACAAGAGCAGCTTCTCGGTCAGCGTCGTCTTACCGGCGTCAGGGTGGGAAATAATCGCGAACGTGCGACGCTTATCCACTTCCTGCTGCAGTTCATCTATTAGCTTTGCCATTTCACTTATCCCTTCGTAACTAAAGTCATGTATATCATTGTACCACAATTCATACGCAAATCATCCCCATGCGCCGTGCGCATGAGGATGATTTTTATCGCATAAATTTTAGCTAATCTTCTATTTTTTCAACCACACTACGTTATCCTCAAGCTGACCGTTAACCGGCCACCAGTGGAAGCCGTCTTCCTTCAGCAGCTCATCCGCTTTGTCAGGTCCCCAGGAGCCGGCAGGATACGATTCCAGCTCGCCCTGGTTCTCTCTCCAAGCGCTAGCGATGCGATCCACGAAGGACCAAGCGGAAGCCACTTCGTCCCAACGCGTAAAGTAGGTGGAATCCCCGCGGGCGGCATCATGCAGCAGACGCTCATACGCTTCTGGAGAGTTGATGCCCACGATGCAGCTTTGGCAGAAGTCCATCGCAACCGGAGCGATCTCGGACTCGGAGCCAGGCTTCTTCGCGTTGATCTTCACGTAGATGCCTTCCATCGGGTTGACCCGGATAACGAGCAGGTTAGGCTCCAGGGAATGCTTCTGGCCCAAGTATACGTTCGTTGGCATCCGTTTGAACTCTACGACCACCTCGGTCGTCTTAACCGGAAGCCGTTTGCCCGTGCGGATATAGAACGGTACGCCCGCCCAGCGGAAATTATCCACAAAGACTCTGGCCGCAAAATAGGTTTCCGTATTGGATTCAGGATTCACCTTATCCTCTTCACGGTAAGCCGGCAGATCTTTGCCGCCTGCGGAACCGCTCGTATACTGACCGCGAACCACGTTGTTCTTGACTTCTTCGTTTGAGGCATATGGACGCAGGGAGCGAAGCACCTTCACCTTCTCGTCGCGAATATCTTCTGCGAGCAGACGGCTAGGCGGCTCCATGGCAATCATGGTCAGCAGCTGCAGCATATGGTTTTGACCCATATCCCTGAGTGCGCCCGCATGGTCGTAATAACCTCCCCGCTCCTCGACGCCAACCGTTTCACCAAGCGTGATTTGGATGTTGGCAATATGCTTGTTATTCCAGAGCGGCTCGAAGAAAGCATTCGCAAAACGGATAACCTCGATGTTCTGCACCATTTCCTTCCCGAGGTAATGGTCGATCCGATAGATCTCCTCTTCCTTGAACACTTTACGGATCTCTTCGTTCAGCTTGGCAGCGGACTCCAGATCGTAGCCGAACGGCTTCTCGATCACAAGACGGTTCCAGCCCTCTCCGTCAAGCATGCCGCCCTTCATCAGGTTGAACGATACGCTGCCGAACAATTCCGGTGCAAGCGCGAGATAGAACAAGCGGTTGCCCGGTATATTAAATTTCGTTTCCAATTGCTCCGTTTGTTCGCGGAGCTCACGGAAACCGTCAATATTGTTGATATCTAAAGATTTATATTCAAAATGCTGTGCAAATGCATTCCATTCACTATCCTGTTCCGAACTATATCGGCAGAATTCCTGAATCGAACGATACACGTCCTCCCGAAACTCCTCCTGGGTGCGCGGACGCCGCGCCACGCCGATTACAGCAAAATCCTCATCCAGTTTTCCTTCACGATAAAGACTGTAGATCGCCGGAAACAACTTACGTCTTGCCAAATCACCAGTCGCTCCAAAGATGAAAAATACAGCTCCCGGTGTCTTCATTGTATCTAGATTTTGATTTTCAGCCATGGCTCCTCATTCTTTCTATGAATTATAGTGTATTTTTATGCATCGGCACTTAACTCGATGTGATGACATTTTAGCATATTCATTTCAAGTATGCTATCTCATTCCGTATTTTTTCATCGGAGTTTCAGATATTATTTTCAATATTCTATTGTAATGACGGGAAATCCGATCGTTATTCTACTGCTTTTCTTCACCGAATCTTCATGCACCGCGATCTGCATATGAATCGGCGTGTTGCCACTCTTCACAAAAGTCCCCAGCGAAGGCGCCTCATAGGATCGGCTGATCGTTGTAACATCCGCATAATCCTCAACGGAACGAAGCGGCAGCTTTCGGGCTACGGCCTCTTCTACTTGGGCCATCGTTCCATCCACGCTGCCTGACTTCGTTGCATATCCTTGAATGGACGCATTCCACGTATTCGGTATGCCTGCTTGCTCCATCCGTTCTTGAACATGCTGCTGAAGGCTCATCATTTCCCGGGCCTGCGCTGCTGCCTCTCCGACAAGCATGACTCTGACATAACTATGGCCTTGCTTCGTGAGGGCCCAATCCAAATGCACGGAGACGCCCGATCGATCGCCTTCCGCTTGGAATACGTCATTTCCTTGAAGCTCGTTCGAGGTAATGCCGGAAAGCCCCATTGCACGAGCCAATTTTTCGGCTGCAGTCTTAGCTTGATCCTTAGAAATCGAATTTATCATTTCGCCTTGAATTTTTACCGTGAGGAGTGCGGAAGGATCCATATGTTCCTGTCCAAGGGCTGCAAGAAGCTCCAAATTGCTTTCGGCTGTAGTCCCTGCTTCTGATGCTCCATTCGCCGTTCCCTTCCAAGCTGACGCCTCTGCCGTTTGCGGAACCGATTCCTCCCCATTGCGTTCTGTTGTTCCCGCAAAACCCGCCATCATCCCTGCTGCCCCGCACAGCAACAACATCATCACAATCAGCTGTAAACGTATCTTCCGCATCGTCAGCCACGCCTCCTCGTACGAATCTATCAATCTAGTAAAAGGATGGCCGCCTCACTTCAGATTTATACCTCGCCATTGAAAATGATCCTGTTATCCTACCGTTGTAAAGAGACCTCCATAACAAAAAAGCCTCCCGATTGGGGAGTCTTTAAGCCTGCCTCTCATTGTTTATATGGATATGTTGATACCCTACACATCGCATCATGGATCTGTTTAGATCCGCGCTCAGCACCTGGGAACTGTTTATTTCACGTTCATAAGCATAAAAAAGAGCCGGCACTCCTTACTCCGCCAGCCCATTTTTATAAGCGTAGATGGCAGCTTGGGTCCGATCCTCTACCCCCAGCTTGCCCAAAATATTCGTCACGTGAAACTTCACGGTTTTGATGCCTATAATCAAATCATCGGCAATGTCCTGATTGGATTTGCCCTGTGCCAGCAATCGCAGCACTTCCATCTCCCGGTCCGTCAGGTCATTATGCGCGGGCGCTTCATTTTGCGGATGGCGGAAACGATTCATCATCTTCGAAGCGACCTGAGACTCCAGAACCGACTGCCCCCGTGCGGCGGCACGTATAGCATCTGCGACCTCGGAAGCCCGGGAGGTCTTCAGCAGATAGCTGAATGCGCCTGCTTCAATGACCGGATACATCTTCTCATCGTCCAGATAGCTGGTCAGTACGATCACCTTAAGATTCGGAAATTGCTTCATCAGCTCCCGCGTGGTCTCAATGCCGTCCATCCCATCCATGACCAGATCCATCAGCACCACGTCAGGATGATATTCCTGCGCCAGGCGTATGCCTTCCTCGCCGCTGCCCGCTTCGCCTACCACCTCAATGCCGTCTTCGGTGCCAAGCACGGCAGCCAATCCGATCCGCACCATCTCATGATCATCCACCAGCAGTACCTTAATCGGTGCTTCCATCTCCATCCCCCCGTTTGCGTTCTTCGTTTATGAGCGGCACGATAATCTCAATCCGCGTCCCTTTACCCGGGGCCGTGATGAATTGTAACGAGCCGCCGATTTCCGTCACCCGTTCCTGCATGGTCGAAAGACCGTAGGAAGTCTGTTTCTTGTCGTCCAGTTCGAACCCGACCCCGTCATCTCGCAGCATTACCCGAACGGTGTTCTGCCTGCGATGAATCCGGATGTCCATTTTTTCCGCCTTCGAGTGCCGAAGCGTATTCGACATGGCCTCCTGAATAATGCGGAACAGATGATTTTCGATCCCTTTAAGCAAATGTATGTCATCGTCCATCTCAAACGTAATTTCCATAGGTACTTTGATCCGTAATTCCGTGATCAAATCCCGCAGCCCCTGCTCCAGTGCTTTTCCTTCGAGATAAACCGGCCTCAGATGAAGGAGAAGCGCCCTCATCTCGGACTGTGCCACAGCCGACATTTCCTCAATCAGAGCCACCTGGCGCTGCGCTTTGTCAAAATCCTTATCCAGCGTCCTGCCCACAGCTGTTGCCGTCATCGAGATGGCAAACAGCTGCTGAGAAACCGCATCATGGAGCTCGCGCGCCAGACGCTGTCTCTCTTCCACGATCGCCGTAACCCTGGCCTGCTCGGCTAGCTGGGCATTGTTCGTGGATAACCGCTGCAGGGAAGACACCTGATCCTCCCAGCGCTTGCTGATCTTCACCAGCTGTTCTCCAAGCCGGCCCACTTCGTCTTCGCCGATGTCCGGCATGACGTCCGTCAGACTCCCTTTTTCCCAGTTCACGAGTGTTTCCCTAACGAGATCGACCCGCCGTTTTACCCGGTATCCCTGGAAGAAGCCATAAATCGCTCCCAGCCCGATCGGCAGCAGTACCAGGGTTATGCCTGCCTCGATCCGGTTCTTCCACGTCTCAAACGGTCGAAGATAACCATATGTATATAATAAATAAAGGACAACGAGCATGACAACCAATCCCAGAAGGGTCCCCTCACGCATACTTCGGGTAATGATATTTGCTTTCTTTTCCGTTTCCACGGGGCAACCCTCCTGAATGGTATACACAAAACAATACGTTTATTATGTCATTCTTATATTCAAATCTCCGCCTAAATAAGAAACGATAAATTTCACTTTATATTCGCTGGTCTCATAATTGGGCGATTGATATTTCACTCGGTTCAATATGCCGGTTTCCTTCCGGTCGTCCATATGAATCGATCCAAACAAGATGAATGCTTCGATCTCCACCCCGTAATAGTCCGGAATCATCAGATCGATATCACCGAGCATTCCGTGGAACATGAGCACCGTTTGCCGTTCTTCGGGAAGCGCCAGGGACAGATCCACATCCGCTTCTCCGAGCACATGCCACACGCTCAAGCTGCGCATCACCCAGGGTGCACGGTCCCAGTCAAAGTTGGACATAAAGTTCTGCTTCTGAATATATCTGGTCGTGGTATGGGCCCGTTTGGACTTGCCGTAGAAAATACCCAGCGATATCAAACTGACGCCAATAATCAACATAAGATGCTCGAGCAGCAGCAGCACGGCTCCGACGCCGAGCAGAATGTACCCCTTCTTCACATGGCCTTGCCTGATCTGAAGGACGCCCGCGAAGATGAGCAACAGGGCGACAATGGTGAAGAAACCAAACCATCGGCCGAAAAGCATAATAAAACCCAAGCTGATTAAACCTACTGCTATCCAGCGGTTTCTGTCCATGTCGCACCTCCTTGATGACCAAGATATAAGCTCGGAAAAGCCATATCAGTGAGATGTTCCCCACTGTATGGCTTTGCCTGTACTATACGACAATCTCATTCGTATAGCATATCATATGAACACGGTATTCGAATACGCTTTGTTCTTATTTTGCTGACTTGCTAAGGAATTACTCGGATTTCGAGGGTTTCCCCATTTTGTTTTTCAGCGCTTGCAGCTGCTCATCCACCTTCAGTTGCTTCTCAGCATCCACTGGACTTGTGTATGCTGCGTTGTTAGGGCGGTATGGTGCGCGAAGCACATCAGCTTCAGCTTCCATTTGCATGATTTTTTCTTCCATGCGGTGGAAGCCCATCGAAGCACTGCCGCTTTCAATGGTGTGCAGGCTGCTCACTTGAGACATTTGCTTCTTCGCTTTCGCCATTTGAGCGCGAGCTACAAGCTCATTGCGCTTGTTGCGCATTTTGTAGAACTCGTCTTTCATTTCATGCAGCTGAGCAACAAGCTCTTTCGCTTGAGCCTCGGATTGCAGGTGCAGTTCCACGTACTCGGTTTCTTTTTGATCGAAATAGATCTTTTCTTCAAGCAGCTTGCGAGCCACTTCTTCTTGACCGTTTTTCAGAGCCAATTCCGCCTGAGCTTCACGTTGTGCCGCCATCTTCACAGCCTCATCGACGCGCTGCTTCATGCGACGCTCATTTGCCATTTGCTTCGCAACCGTTACCTCAGCTTCATGAATTTCTGCCTCCATGTCGCGCAGGTACTGGTTCAGCATTACGATCGGATCCTCCACTTTATCCAGCAGCTCGTTCACCGATGCTTTCGTCATATCCTTGATTCTTTTAAATACTCCCATGTTATTTATCTCCCTTCTCATAGTTCGAAAGTTTTTTCTTCAATTCTTCGATTTCTTTTTGCATGGCTTTTCTTTCAATATCCTTCATCATCGCATCCAGATCGGAATCGGTGGACGCGTTCGTTCTTGTGCCGTTGGGACGGTCATATTTGGGACCAAAGCTTCCATGCTCATTAGGATTAGGGTAGCCTTGATGACGTCCATAAGCGTCATTGTAGCTGTTGTAGCCTGGCCCCTGGCCCGGATGGTCGTTGTAACGGTATCCGCCGCCATGTCTTCCTTGCGGTCCGTACGGATCGTGATAATACGGCTCTTTAGGAACGACGAGGGTTGCAATCAGATAGATCAACAGCGTTGTACCGCCTGTGAAAAAGATACTGACTACAAATATGATTCTAAGTAGGGTAGATTCGACTCCGAAATGATCGGATATACCGCCGATCAACCCTGTGAACATCTTGTCTCGGGTGGAACGGTACAATCTTGTCATGGTTACTCCTTTCCGCTGTTATTCAGCTTTTGCTTCAAGCGGGCAAGTTCCTTTTCCAATACCGTGGAGACGGATTCTCCAGCCTGATCCATGTATTCCTGCCCCATGCGGCGTAAATCGCGAAGGCTTCTGGCTTCCAGTTCCCAGTCGCTGATACGGTCCTCGAGGCGATTGAACATCTTCGGTACATCATGACCCCCGCCATAGGATCCCGTACGTTCATTCATTTTTTGCTGAAGACGAAGGGTTTCCACTCGGGCAACATAATACTGGCGTTTGCTGTAGACCGTCTGATATTCCATCCGCAGCTCACCGAGCTGCTCCTCGATTTCTTTCAACGACTCCAGGCTTGAGGATAACAGGCCTTGATACTGTTCAATCTTTTCCTCATAAATCAGCTTCTCCTGCAATGCCAGCTTGGCAAGATGCTCTTCGCCGGCCTTCAAGGCAAGCAGCGCCTGCTCTTCGCGTTTAAATCGCATGGTTTCCGCTTGATCCACCTGCTGTTTCAGCTGTCTGGAATGTACTTGGCATTGCTGCTGCAGCTTCTCGGCCTCAGCAATGTCCTGTCTGGTTGAATGTAGGAACTGGTCGATCAATCGAACCGGATCCTGGCTCTGCTCGAGCTTTTCATTCAATGTTGCTACGGTTATGTCTCTTATCCGCCGGAAAACACTCATATCGGCTTAGCCCTCCTCATCTATCATGATCTGATCTGTTGTTTATGCAGGTTATATAATGTAGTGGTTCCTTATCAATAACGGGGTCTTCCATTCTTCAATCGGGACACTCCGTAGATGATTAAGATAACACCAAGGATCGGACCGATCAGCCAAGACAGTTTACCCATCAACCAGATGATGCCGATACCGAGAATGATCCATCCCATCAAGGTATTGCCTCTTCGAATTCCGTAGTATCCCAAAGCAACCATCAGTATCGGAATTAGAAGACTGAACAACCATCCAAGCAGAGGACCGAATACTCCCAGAAGAACCAAGATCCCTAAACCAATCAACAGGATACTCATTCCATTGCCTTTTGAATTCCTCATTTATACACCGCCTTTCTGTTGTTTGATCGTTGTTTCATTTGTTCAACCTTATGACTCTATTCTAGGTAATTTCGAGTTTGACTAAAACGGCCTGTGGACGGTTTTTGGACCTAGACCTAAGGCGGGGCTTCCTATAGACCTACGTCCAACCCCTGGACTGGTCTGCAGTTTTTTGCGTTTTATCCGTGGACGGACATCCTTCTGCTACGGTATCACTTATTGAAGGAACATCGTTCTACAGGAGAACGATCTTCAGCAGCTGTGATTGGGAGTGGACTTGTCGTGTGGATGCTTCGATGGAGAGACAACAAAAAAAAGGAATGCAGACGTTGATCGTCTACATTCCTTTTGATTGATGCCGGTGAAGGGACTCGAACCCCCACGGTTTCCCTCACGATTTTGAGTCGCGCGCGTCTGCCAATTCCGCCACACCGGCTTACACAATGGCGTGCCCTAAGAGATTCGAACTCCTGACCTTTTGATTCGTAGTCAAACGCTCTATCCAGCTGAGCTAAGGGCACATATGGTTGTTATGGAGGCGCCACCCAGATTCGAACTGGGGATAAAGCTTTTGCAGAGCTGTGCCTTACCACTTGGCTATGGCGCCAGAAATAAAAATGGAGCGGACGACGGGAATCGAACCCGCGACCCTCGCCTTGGCAAGGCGATGCTCTACCGCTGAGCCACGTCCGCAAACATAAAATCAATGGCTGGGGATATAGGATTCGAACCTATGCATGACGGAGTCAAAGTCCGTTGCCTTACCGCTTGGCTAATCCCCAATATGATTTTGTAATATGGGGCGATCGAGGGGAATTGAACCCCCGAGTGCCGGAGCCACAATCCGGTGCGTTAACCACTTCGCCACGACCGCCATATTGTATTAAAAATTGATTCGATTGGCAGGGGCAGCAGGAATTGAACCCACACTAACGGTTTTGGAGACCGCTGTTCTACCTTTAAACTATGCCCCTAAAAACTGGTGGAGGATGATGGATTCGAACCACCGAACTCGAAGAGAGCAGATTTACAGTCTGCCGTGTTTAGCCACTTCACTAATCCTCCAGAATGGTGCCGGCGAGAGGACTTGAACCCCCAACCTACTGATTACAAGTCAGTTGCTCTACCAATTGAGCTACACCGGCGTATAAAATTATAAAAGGTACATGGTGGCTCGGGACGGAATCGAACCGCCGACACGAGGATTTTCAGTCCTCTGCTCTACCGACTGAGCTACCGAGCCATAGAGCTCATTTCGGACTTTGACGAATCCCATATCGGATACGCATCTCATCCCAAAGTCATCTATGAAACTTGTAAAAATGGCGGAACTGACGGGATTCGAACCCGCGATCTCCTGCGTGACAGGCAGGCATGTTAGGCCTCTACACCACAGTTCCACGAGGCACTATCGCTATTGCGATATAAATTGGTTGCGGGGGCAGGATTTGAACCTACGACCTTCGGGTTATGAGCCCGACGAGCTACCGAACTGCTCCACCCCGCGTCATTAAAAGGGTTGCTTGTATGGGGTCCCCTGAATTACCTGCGAAGCATGAGCTTCACTTTATGGGGATGAATTATGGTGGAGGCTGAGGGGATCGAACCCCCGACCCTCTGCTTGTAAGGCAGATGCTCTCCCAGCTGAGCTAAGCCTCCGTAACAAAGCGACTTTTATCATACCAAAATCTGATATAAGAAGCAAGTGTTTTTTAAGAAAGTGGTGACCCGTAGGGGATACTCTCACTTCGTTCGAGACTGCGAAGTCTATGCTTACGAAGTTATCCTCCGACGAACCGACGGGATTCTCATCCCCTGATGCATTAAAGAAAGTAGTGACCCGTAGGGGATTCGAACCCCTGTTACCTCCGTGAAAGGGAGGTGTCTTAACCCCTTGACCAACGGGCCTTGCTTAAAATTATAATGGCGGAGAGAGAGGGATTCGAACCCTCGAGACGCTTTTGGCGCCTACACGATTTCCAATCGTGCTCCTTCGGCCAACTCGGACACCTCTCCATAAATGGCTCCCCGAACAGGACTCGAACCTGTGACAACTCGATTAACAGTCGAGTGCTCTACCAACTGAGCTATCAGGGAACAATATTTAATTCAAGTGATTGATCACCTGAAAACTAGATACGAAACGAATTTGCGTTAATTAGAATCCGTAGCATTTACCCGAT
>NZ_AEXS01000063.1:0-62792 GCF_000204455.1 Paenibacillus sp. HGF5
CGGCGCATAGAAGATCGAACGCGTCACTTCGCCGATCTTGACCTTCGTGGCCGATCCGCCGCCCCCGCACCCGGCAAGCGCAACTCCGCAGACAAGGAGCAAGGATAAAGCCAGCCCCCACCATTTTTGACGCTTCATTCGATAACCCTCCATTCCCATAGACCCAATGTTTCTTTTCAGCATATGCAAGCGCCTGCCCAAAGGTTAAACGCCTAGTTAGAGCATGCCGGCAAATTTGGATTGGCTCTACTTATGCAGGGAACGAATAAAAAAGGGACCGGATTCAAAACTCTTCCAAATAAAAGAAGCGCAGCCTCTCGGGCTGCGCTTCTCGTGATCATTACAGTTTGTAGATCTCTTTATATTTTTCTTCGAGATAATCGGCCAGGTAATCCGGATTCAGTTCTTCGCCGGTGACGCGTTCGATGATCTCGGACGGCTTCTCGCTCTTTCCGTATTTGTATACCTTGTCCGTCAGCCACTCCTTGATCGGAGCCAGGTTCCCGGCTTCGATGAGTTGGTCCAGATTCGGCAGCTCTTTGCGCATGGTGTGCAGCATCTGGGCCGCATACATGTTCCCAAGGGAGTACGAGGCGAAATACCCGAAGTCCCCGCCGGACCAGTGAACGTCCTGAAGCACGCCCATCCCATCGTTCGGCGGCATAATGCCGAGGTATTCTTTATACTTCGCGTTCCAGGTCTCCGGAAGATCCTTCACCGCCAAACCTTCGTTAAAGAGTTTCTTCTCGATCTCATAACGAATGATGATGTGCAGGTTATAAGTAAGCTCATCCGCTTCGATGCGAATCAGGGAGTTCTCCACCTTGTTCGCGGCCAGGTAGAAGTCCTCTACGTCCACGTCCTTCAACTGTTCCGGGAAGTGCTGCTGCAAATCCGCGAAATAGCGGCGCCAGAACGGACGGCTGCGGCCGATCATGTTTTCCCACAGACGGGATTGGGATTCATGGATGCCCATGGAGGTACCGCCGGAGAGCGGTGTCCCCGCGAGCTCCTTATCGATATTCTGCTCGTAAAGGGCATGGCCTCCCTCGTGCAGGGAGCTGAATACCGCACTAAGCACATCGTCCGGAAGGTACATGGTCGTAATGCGCACGTCTCCCGGGTTCAAGCCCGTGGCAAAAGGATGCACGCTCTCGTCCAAGCGTCCCGCTTCAAAGTCGTAGCCCATCTGCTCCAGCAGGAACAAGCTGAATTTCTCCTGCTGTTCTTTCGCAAACAGCTGCTTCAAGAAGTCTGCTTTCGGCTTGAAGGGCGATTCCTGGATCGCATGTACCAGCGGAACCAGGCGCGCCTTCAGACGGTCAAAGATGGCATCCACCTTATCCACCGTTAAATCCGGCTCATACATATCAAGGAGCGTATCGTATCTGGTGTTTTTCACGCCCCAATAATCAATAAACTCTTGCTTGAACGCAACGATCTTCGTTAAGTAAGGTTCGAAGCCTTCAAAATCGCTGTTCTTTTTCGCTTCCTCCCACTTCGTCTCCGATTGGGCGGCGAGAATGGAATATTCCTGGAAGCGCTCAGGCGGGATGGACTTGCTCTGGTCGTATACCTTGCGCACCTCTTCAATCATGCGGCGTTTGCGATCATCCAGCTGTTCAGCCTGTTCCGGCTTGGCAAAGAAAGACAACAGCTCTCCCATCTCTTCCGATATTTGCAGTTTAAATGCTTCTGTGGAGAGAACCCCGATCGTTTCCGAGCGGATCTCGGTTCCTTTGCGCGGAGCGCCTGTCCGTAAATCCCAATGAAGTAGGCCAATAGCTTCGTAGTAACTCATGATTTTGCGAACCAATTGTTCAAATTGTTCCCATTGCTGGAAATGTTGTACTGCCATACCGGCACACCTTCTTTTTTTTATGATAGGATTCTTGTTTACTCTATTGATGATACTTTTTACAAGGTATATAATCAACTTCCAGAAAGAATAAATAACAATCTACATATAAAGGAGTGTCAGGATGCCGTGAATATTCAACTCACCCCGCAAGCCGAGCTGAAGCTGAAGGACAAACTCGGGGACAAGCCGGGCGCAATCAGGCTGATCTATGACACGGAGGGATGCGGATGTGCCGTCAACGGCGTCCCAGGCCTGCGTATTGTAGATGAGCCGGCGCCGGATGATCTTGCTGTCGAAACGGACAGCCCGGTAACGTTTATCGTGAACCGCAAGCAAGCTGTTTTTTTTGAAGAGAAGATGAAACTCGATGCCGATCCGGCCGCCTACGCCTTCCGTCTGGACAGCAGCGGACAGCATTATGGCACCAATATCCAGGTAGTGGATACCAGAGCCTAAGCAGCAGCATTCTAAATGAATAATAGATACAAAAGGAGAGAAAAAATCGATGGAAAAACACCTTAACAGCATACTGGAACACAATCGCAGCTTTGTAGAGAATAAAGAATACGAATCCTATCTGACAGGGCGTTTTCCTGAGAAGAAACTCGTGATCATCACCTGTATGGACACGCGCTTGGTCGAACTTCTGCCGAAAGCGATGAATTTCAAGAATGGCGATGTCAAAATCATCAAAAACGCCGGCGCAATCATTTCCCAGCCTTTCGGGAGCGTGATGCGGAGCGTCATGGTTGCGCTATACGAGCTTCACGCGGAAGAAGTCATCGTTGTGGGCCACTACGAATGCGGCATGGCATCCCTGAACGCAGAGGATATGATCCAGCATATGAGAGACCGCGGCATTTCCGATGAAGTGCTGTCCACGCTGGAAAACTCCGGCATCCGGTTATCCAAATGGCTTCGCGGTTTCGATAACATTACGGACGGCGTAAAAAATACGGTCAGCCTGATTAAAAACCACCCGCTCCTTCCTCCAAACGTACCCGTCCATGGCATGGTCATCGACCCCAACACCGGTGCGCTTGATCTCGTCGTGGAAGGATACGAGAACGAATAAATCAACCAAAGTCAAATGGAAGCACAAACGCGCACGCGTTTGTGCTTTTTTAGTCACAATTTTGCCAAAAGCAGAGAGAAAGCCCCCTCCCCCAGTTGTCAAACCATACAGTTTCAGTGTACACTTTTTATCAACCGGACCGATAGGCGGATTATCATTCCTGTCTTGGCGTCCACGATATGCGTTTCAAAGGGAGTTATGTCCATGAATACGTTGTCATACGGCTTGTTAGGATTACTAGCAAGAAGAGAATCATCAGGATACGATTTGATGCTTCGCATACAGCCTTTTTGGCAAGCCAAACACAGTCAAATCTATCCGCTGCTGTCCAGCATGGAGGAGAAACAGCTGTTGTCTTCCCACTGGGTTCAGCAAAGCGATAAACCGGACAAAAAAATTTATGCGATTACAGAAAAAGGCATGCAGAAGCTGCGTGAATGGATGTACCAACCGATTGCGCCTGCAGTCACCAAGGATGAGCTTTCTCTTCGAACCTTTTGCCTGTGGTTGACGGAGATCGGCATCGCCGTCGATATTTTCGAGGACCGCAGAATCGGGTATCTGGAGAAAAAGCGCTACTATGAGCAGATTCTAGCGGGAATTCCGGAGGACTCCCGCGAGATCGGAAGCAAGGCATTCAGCAATTATGTGCTCGCTACCAAAGGACTGATGATGGCTGAAACCGAGCTGAAATGGTGCGATTGGGTACTGGAATTACTGAGACAGCAGCAGCGCGCTACAGCCTCAAACCATGGTCGCACAAATTTTGAAACCTTATCGTGACTCGTCCGTATTACTCTTTATACTCTAATTTAACTGGGAGGTTCGACAGAACACGATGAAAAAAGTATTGACGATTCTAGTAGCGATTACACTGTTTTTTGTAGCGCTGACACCTGATTCCGTAGACGCAAGACGAGGCGGCGGCGGTTTTAAATCCGGAACCAAGTCATACAACAGCACTCCGAAAAAGAATGATACCAATAATGTTCAACAAACAAACAACCGTTCCAATACAGGGGCAGCCGCTAACACGAAAAAACCAGGATTTTTTAGCGGCGGCAGCTTGATGAAAGGACTTATGATCGGTGGTCTCGCCGGATTGCTCTTCGGCAGCATGTTCGCCGGCATGGGCTTCATGGGCGAAATCATGGGACTGCTCATTAACCTGATCGCCATCTGGGCTTTGATTATGATCGTTATGGCTGTTGTACGTGCCGTGAAGAATCGTCGTAAACAAAACGAGCCTCGCGACAACAACAATCACAATAACCGGTACTAATCCATGGTTCTAAGCATGGACGAAATCGTCAATGCGGTCTGCCTTCACCAAGCGGAACGCAGAGGCGTCAAACCAACGGACGTATCGCTTGAGCTTAGCTGGGACGAAGATACGGGATATACGGCCGAAGTTTGGGTCAACGGAAGAACTCAGTATTTGATTGAGGCCAACCTCATCGAGGCCATTCTCCGCTACCTTCACTCCGAGTATAATATCCGCGCATACAGCGAGCAGGTAAGACTTGAGCTGGAAGATGAAATTATCGCCATTGTTCAGCAATAAGGCTATGAATCTAATAAAGCAGCCCTTCGCCATTGTGCGAGGGGCTGCTTTTTGGATTACCAACATGAAGATCCGTTCGTACACCGCATGAAGTATCCGTCCAAGAAAAGCACTTCAACCAAATTGGCACCCCTCTCCTATTCATTATTCGAGTTATACGAACGCCATGATGATTAGCTTCGCTTAGTCTTTACCTGCGTTTCTGCCCGGATCAGGCGACTCAAGCTCGTTCCGCTTGCCCGCCTTATGCCACTGCTCATATTGTCCGCCGATCTGAAGAAAGGATTCATTGATCATGTCCTTCATTTCTTGGATCTCATCCTTGGTATACTTCAAATGGGTGGTTACATTATCCACCTTGTATTTTTCCAGAAGCTTGAGATGGGCAATGGTATGAATGGTATCCTCCAGGATCCAGAAGACCACTTCATCGGGATCCTTGGTCCTCTTGCTGAGCATTTGCACGCCTCTTTCATACATAGCGAGCTCGCAATCCTGCTCTCCGACCCGAACAACCGGACTCAAATCACCGATATATCCCTCTTCAAACGGCAGCGTGGCCACTCTCTCGTATTCAGGATCATATATGGAGGTCTTCTGAATCAGATGAAGGATTCGATCGATTAGTTCTAGTTTTGTAAGCATAATGGACATCTATTCCCCCTCAGGGTCCGCACAAACAAAGCTGGATGGTTTATGGTTTTACCAATGCAAGGGATCTCGGTACTTCCAGAATATCCAGCGTCCTGTTTCGCAAATTGGGGCTGTGCCTATACTGTATTCATCTCGGATGCCGCTTGCCAGGTTCATCCGGTGCAGCATTCCGCCATAGGTGCCGACCAGCAGGAAATTCTCAATCGCGTCGCGATCACCCCGTAAATTGTGCTTCCTACAATTTAACGCCATATTTCTTTACCTTCATGTTGGATATAACGGAGGTATATCAAATACTTTGGTGGTGGTCTGTCTTTATCTCCAGTTTCTATATCGCTCACAGTACTATTGGCTTATAATTCAATGCCTTTTCAACGATTTCCTCAGGTGTAAGATCTTCTTCCGGCCAAAAAATCAGATTGCTGATGTCAGGGTGAGGCACATTCCTTTGCAGCAGATTTATCCATTCCCCTGCCTCTTCCTCGCTGCCTTCCCCATTATACAGTCTTGTCACCAGATCAACGATTTGCGCTTTCGTTAATAATTCGTTCATGTACAGTCCTTTCTAGTAATCGATCCAGCGCCGAATAAATTCCTTCTCAGAGTTATTCAACCGCTTAAGCGAATTTTCATTCCTCTACCATTACACCATTCAAGACATCCCCCGTTTAGAGCACTCCCGTAACAGCTGATTATGGTTAAAACCGTATCAACTGCCTTCATGTTTTTGCCCGGCTAAACCGTAAAAGAAAAGCTCCATTAAGGTCTCCATGCTCCCGTTGACATATTCCCGGTTCCCCGAATCCCAGCGTCGCCCTAGCTCATTCATGAACATCGAGAAGTACTGCATCGCAACCTCTTCGGTTTGGTCCTTATGAATATAACCTTCTTGTTTCCCCAGCGCGACAAACTTCATGAAAAAATCTTTCACCTTCTCTTCACTGTACCGTTGGATGGTCTGACTAATGCCACGTTCCTCGGAGGTTTGGAAATTCCGGAACTCTTCCGACAAAAAGGTCAGATTCTTAGCCTCCAACAGCATGATTTCTCGGGCCTTCTCGGCAAAAGAGCGCGCGGAATCCAGAATGCGCTCATACACCTCCAACTGCTTGTCCGTCCAATACATGATCATTTCCAGATAGAGCTGATCTTTGGTTCCAAAATAGTTATATATCGTCGCAGGTGACACGCCTGCCTGTTGGGCGATTTCGTTAACGCTAACCTTTTGGTAACCGTGCCTTGAAAACAGCTGGAAAGCAGCATCGAAGACCTGTTCCATTTTTTTATGCTTTCTGCGCTCATACCCGTTCATGCGTTCTTCACCTCAAGTGAAGTATATATCAAGTTTTAGAGTATTTCAATGTTTTCACTATAAATCAATTGACAACCACCTATTCGAAGTTATAATCTTTTTGTAGTAAAATGATTTATTCACTACATAATTTTAAACTAAATTACGACGAAATGAGGGCGGTATGTGATGAAAGTAATGAGGATTCCTTCGATTCTGCATGAGGTATTCGGTGAGCAGCAATCCGTTGGCACGATTCTCGTCATCTTGGCGTTCGGCGGATGTCTGACCACAGCAGCAAGCCTTGTTTTTCCGGATATCCTGCATTCTTTGCCTTTATGGCGCGGTATCCTTGCTTTATTGTTTATTTTCGATATTTTCTGCGGCTGTATCGCCAACTTCACTCGCTCGACCAGTAATTTCTATGCAGCCCGTAAAAAACAGCGGATCGTGTTCATCGCCATTCACGTTCATATTCTCCTGGTAGCCGTATTGCTGGATACCGACATGGCGTATGCGGTGGGAATATGGGCTTATACCATCGCTGGAGCTGTGACCGTGAATGCGCTGATCGGGAAGTCATCACAGCCTTTTATAGGAGGCTTGCTTCTGTCGATTGGCATAGGGGTTACATTCTTGCTGTCCAACATCCAGCCCTACATGTTAATGGCCGGCACCCTGTTTATGCTGAAAGTATTGTACAGCTTTGCTATCGACCATTATGGGGGAGCTGTAGAGAAAGCATGAATACTTCATGCAGAGTATCCAAGCTGGCCCAATCGGATAAACTCTTATTTTCATCCATAATGAGCCGGGCATTTGCCCGGGATCCATTGTTCCTGCATGCATTTGGCGATCCAGAGCTTGATCGTAAATCAAGA
Organism: Paenibacillus sp. HGF5; assembly: GCF_000204455.1. Taxonomy (NCBI): domain Bacteria; kingdom Bacillati; phylum Bacillota; class Bacilli; order Caryophanales; family Paenibacillaceae; genus Paenibacillus; species Paenibacillus sp. HGF5. The sequence continues at coordinate 7,327 of NZ_AEXS01000063.1, forward strand.
AGCAGAGCGGCTGCATTTATCTCCTTCATGTTTGATAAAAGCTTTCTGCTGCATGAAGAAATATGGGGCTATTTTGAAAACGAAATCTTGCTCGGCACCTTCATTGTAGAGAAACCCGGCATAAGCAAGCTTAAGCGTTTGAAGGGCGCTTTTTTGCTCATTGGAAGACTCTTGCCGTTGTTATTCCAACTCCCAGTCAAAACATTGAGATTCCTGAATGCCTATATGGGCATTACAAGATCGGCTGCTCCTTCTTCTCCGCACCATTATCTCGTTATGATCGGAGTGAATCCGGAAGTCCAAGGCAGGGGAATTGGAACAGCAATGCTGCGGCACCTGCTTCAAGTGGTTAATTCGGATCACAATTCAGATGGAATCGCGCTCGATACTGAAAATAAGGAGAATGTAAATCTGTATCAAAGGCGGGGATTTGCTTTAAGGCATGAAGCATATATCAACGCCCTGACCGTGTATTGCATGTTCTATCAGAAAGACGATTTTTAATGATGAAGCCATTCTCCCATTCTATATCGGGCGTCATTGACCTGCGCTTCGAGATTGTCGATAATAGTAGAATAAGTTCACTATCTACAAGGGATTGGAGCTATGTAATGAAATATCATAATCTGGAAGAATGCATCATTGATTTGGAGAGGCATGGGCATTTGGTTCGTATACATGAAGAGGTCGATCCTCATTTGGAAATGGCGGCCATACATATGAAGGTTTATGAGGCAGGCGGCCCGGCACTCCTGTTTGAGAATGTAAAAGGTTCAAGGTTCCGTGCGGTATCCAACCTGTTCGGCACGATCGAGCGCAGCAAATTCATTTTTCGGGAAACCTTCGAATCTACGCAAGACGTTATCGCGCTGCGCAACGATCCGATGAAGGCGCTCAAAAATCCTTTTAAATATATCGGGACGGGACTGGCAGCTAAATCTGCACTGCCGATCAAAAAAACAGGTGCCCTGCCACCCGGATTTCAGGAAATCCAAATTTCCGATCTGCCACTCATTAAGCACTGGAAGGACGACGGCGGCGCTTTCGTCACGCTACCCCAAGTGTATTCCGAAGACCCGGAGAAGCCGGGCGTCATGAATTCCAATCTAGGCATGTACCGGGTTCAGCTCACAGGCAATGAATATGAACTGAACAAGGAAGTCGGCATCCATTACCAAATCCACCGGGGCATCGGCATCCATCAAGCGAAGGCAAATAAGCTGGGTCAGCCGCTGAAAGTAAGCTGTTTTATCGGGGGGCCCCCTGCCCATACGATTTCAGCGGTTATGCCTCTACCGGAAGGCATGAGCGAGCTTACCTTTGCGGGACTGCTGTCGGGACGACATTTCCGGTACAGCTATGTGGATGGTTACTGCATCAGCCACGATGCGGATTTTGTTATTACGGGGGAGATCCATCCCGGCGACACCAAGCCCGAGGGACCTTTTGGCGATCATCTGGGTTATTACAGCCTGGTCCATCCGTTTCCCGTCATGCGAGTTCACAAAGTCTATGCCAAGCAGCAGGCCATCTATCCGTTTACGGTCGTCGGGAGACCGCCGCAGGAAGATACGTCCTTCGGGGAGCTGATTCATGAGCTGACCGGCGGGGCGATCCGGCAAGAAATTCCAGGGGTCAAGGAAGTCCATGCGGTTGATGCTGCCGGGGTACACCCCCTGCTCTTTGCCATCGGCAGCGAACGGTATACCCCATATCAACAAGTAAAGCAGCCGGCTGAGCTTCTCACCATCTCCAACCGGATACTGGGCACGGGCCAATTAAGCTTGGCCAAGTATTTATTCATTGCAGCTGAAGAGAAACAGCCTTTAAGCACGCATCGCATCGAGGACTTCTTGACCTATATATTGGAACGCATCGATCTGCAACGGGACATCCATTTTCAGACCAATACCACGATCGATACGCTCGATTATTCCGGAACCGGACTCAACACCGGCAGCAAGGTCGTATTTGCGGCGGTCGGGGATAAAATAAGGGATTTGTGCCAAGCGGTGCCTGAGGCGTTAACGGATCTTCCCGGGTATGCGCCCGCAAAATGGATCATGCCCGGCATTGTCGCCATCCAGGGAGCCCCCTTTACGAGTTATTCGGAAGTGGCACAGGAAATGTCGAGGCTTAGCAATGCCATCCGGGAACGAGGTTCGCTTCCTTCCTGCCCAATGATCATTCTGTGCGATGACAGTGAATTCATGAGCGCAACGCTCAACAATTTTCTCTGGGCAACCTTTACGCGCAGCAATCCTTCCCACGACATTCACGGCGTGAACAGCCGCTATGAGCACAAGCATTGGGGCTGCGACACGGTCATTATCGATGCGCGCACGAAACCGCACCAAGCTCCTCCGTTAATACCGGACGCGGAAGTTGAACGCAGCATCCAGCGTTTGTTTGCGGACAGCGGCAGCTTAAGCCGCATTTCGCTGCGTTAAGAGCTAAGAACCGCGGGTGAGCCTGTACCAGAAGTGAAGGGATGAAATTGTAAAAGGCTGGTCCAACGTCCATTTGACTTTGCGACCAGCCCTTTATTTTTCTATGGAAACAACGCGAATTCCGTGCAATCCTCTTCTCTTAATCAATACAACTTATATAATGAAATCTAATCCATATTAGCCAATACTGTTTATCCAGGGAGGGAGATCATGTTTCCAGAACTAGAGACTCAACGATTAAGGCTGCGTGAAATCCGGCTTCAGGATGCCGAAGCGATCTACAGCTGCTTCTCGCATGAGCAGGTGACCCGCTATTACGGTCAAGACACGTTGACCAGCCCCGAGCAAGCTCGTCGATTCATTGAGCTGTTCGCTAACAACTACGCAGAGCAGCGTGGGATTCGATGGGGCCTCGAAAGGAAAGAAGCCCAAGGCCTGATCGGGACGATCGGATATAACGCATGGTCCCCACGGCATAGAAGAGCAGAAATCGGATATGAGCTTCATCCCGACTTCTGGAGGCAAGGATATGCCAGCGAAGCGGCCTCCGCCATCCTGGCATATGGATTTCAGGAGCTTGGCCTAACCCGCATCGGTGCCGTCGTTTTTATCGAGAACCAGGCTTCCCATGCACTGCTGGCCAAGCTCGGATTCGAAGCGGAAGGAACCCTGCGCCAGTATATCTATCAGAACGGCACGGCACACGATACGCGGGTGTATTCATTGTTACAAGGCTAGCGGAGCTAAGCTTGCGCGCTTCCAAACCTTATTCACCAGAGGATTCCTTCGCATCCAGAAAAGGCTTGTTCACAAAATAATACATAAAACCCATTAATAGAACGCCGCCGATCAAATTGCCGAACGTTACCGGAATCAGATTATGCAATACGCCATCAAACGAAATCGTGCCCGGATGATTCAGCACGAGCGCAATGGCAAAGGTGCACATGTTCGCAACGCTGTGCTCGTACCCGGAGATGAAAAAGCAGAAAACAAACAGCATCATGGCAAACATTTTGGCTCCGTCGCCCTTCAGGGACATGGGGATGAAAAAGGCAAGGCATACGAGCCAGTTGCACAGAATCGCTCGAAAAAACAGCTGCACCGTCGGGGTGGTCATTTTGTGTTCCACCACATTGAGCAGAAATCCGTTCACGGAGGAATCGGTGAATAATCCCGTTAAGAAAATCAACAGCGCAAACGTGCAGGCCCCCAGGATGTTTCCTGCATAACTGAAAATCCACAGCTTGACTACTTCCAGCCACTTTAATTTCTTGCGGAGAGCGGCATACGTGTAATAAAACGTATTCCCTGTAAACAAATCCCCTCCCCCGTACGCGATCAGGATAATCGCCGCGCCAAACGTTAGGGCAGCCATCGGATAAGTCAGAGGGGAATGCTCCAGATAAAAAAAGTTGCCCGTCTTAAAAGCGACAATGACGCCAAAGCCGATAAACATGCTGGCGAGCATGGAGCGGGCGATGTAGCGCAGCTGGCTTTGTTTAAAAATTTTGTGTTTTTTGAGAGCAAGCTGCTCCACCTTGAGTAAGGATTCGGTTTCCATAATTCCTCCTGAAAAAGTCGGTTCTATATAGATTACACGATTTTTCCAAAAATTCATATCACCTCTGTACTATTAACCCATTTTCCGAATAACGCTCAGGTCATCGACGGATTCATCAATGTTCGGCCGATTGGCGTACCCGATTCATCGTTCAAACCATTAGAATCAAGCAAGGCGTCTTATTCCAGGTATCAAATCTGCAATGTCATCTTCATAGAATCGTAACCCATTGCCCTTAAGCATCAACTATCATGGGAAGATAAGTTAGAATCACTTGTTTGATGCGCAGCGCATGTGGTAAGTAGTTGTTACAAAGGAGAGGATGCAACATGAACTTGAAACAACCAGCTAAAAAAGCAATCGTCACCTTGACTATGGCGGGCGTCGTCGGCCTTAGCGCATTCGGAGCAAATCATGCTGTTTTGCCACTGCAGCAGGCTGAAGCCGCCACGGCGGCAAGCGCCGAGGATTATGCTGCCGAGCACGCGCTCAAGACGCTCAACAGCTTTTATAAACCTGCATTGAAGGGACAATTCCCCGGTGCGGTCAGCGGCTTAACGATCGGTAAAAGCACGAAGCAGGACGTGTACAAGGCCATTGGCGAGCCTCCCGTGCCCGGAAAGGATGCCGATGCCTTCGACGTATACGGGGCCAACATGGGGAATCCGGGCTACGCCTTCTCCTACAAGCTGAATAAAATTCGCGAAATGCGTTATTTTGGCACCAATGTGGAACGACAGACGAACATCGGCGGCATCACCATGAAAATGCTGAAGAAGAATTGGTTTGCTCCGGATGCCACCACCACATTCAAGAACGGAAAAACGAAGCAAACCAAGCTGACTTACCATCGTGGAGCATATAAGTTGGAGTTTATCTTCAACAGCAGCACGGACCTGGATCATATTAATCTGCTGAAAAAGTAACAGTTGAATAAATTCATTTTAATTTTCTTGAATAACGGTTCGCCACATTAAGAAAAACCCCGGTCTCTTGAAGAGATCGGGGTTTTTGGTTTACATCAAATACTGTGTTAACACGTCTTCCATCCACGCCTGACTTTGCTCCAGCCGCTTCAATCCGGCTGCCAGCATATCGATCTGCTCCTGCAGCACATGGGAATCATCGGTCCCTTCCCGATAGCGGCTCAAAAAATGCAAGAAAACGTCAACCAAACGCAAGCGCAGCAGTACCGGTATGGCAGCAATCTCCTCTTCGGTCAGCCGTACGCGGCTGGCAAAGCCTTCGCAGAACTGCCGGATGGCGTCCTTCTCCTCCGCCATTCCCAAAAATCCCGAAATGACGACCGCGGGCTCCATCGCCCTGACATCCTTTGTGCAAAACTCGAAGTCAAGCAAAGCGATGACCTTGCCCGATTGTTTCGAATCTACGAGCAGGTTCGAAAAGTTCAGGTCCCCGTGGACCAGCTGCTGCGGCAGATTTTTCAGGGATTCCAGCCTGCCGGATATCTCGGTGTACGCTTCTTGAAGGGTTTGGAGCGCGTTTCCTTGTTCCTGGAACTCGACGGGCGGTCGCTTGCAGAAATCCTGAATGAACGTCCTGCTGCATAAAGGATACGATTGAAGCAGCTCGTAATAGGGCGGATACACCGGCTCCATTCCAATCGAACAAGTCGCAAGTGCACTTACCAGTTCTCCCGTTTTTTCCCCGAAGGAATAAGTCGCTCGAATGCCCTCTTCATCCGGTCGCGCTCCTTCAATGTATGCGAATAGGCAAGCGTATCGATCACTTCCGCCCTGAACCCGAACCATCTTATTGCCAGACGTTGATGGAACAGGCGTTGGGACCTTAAAGCTAAGGGGTACCCGCTGAAGCGAGTCCAAAACCGCGAACTCGAATTCGATCCTTGCCTTGTCACGATGCGTATTGTAAATGCGCATGACCGAACGCCGAAACGGGTTATGAATAAAAAGGGTCGTATTGTTCCAGCCCGTAGGGCCGTTCACCGTATCTCCGTACCACTCGGGCCAATACGATCGCAGAAGCTGCTGAATCATGATCCATCATCCCTCACCACCCGGAAACCGCAGTTGCCCGTCGAGCTGTCGGGTGTATTCCCGCTCCGCGCCGCGACTCGATACCGGTTGCAGTAGGATCTGTGGCACAGGTACGAACCCCCGCGCATCGACCTTCTGCCGGTAGGCTCCCCATAGAACGGATTGTTCGCCGAGGTCTGCTGATGATACGACGGGCTGAACCAATCGCCGCACCATTCCCATACGTTGCCGGACATGTTGTACAGTCCGTAACCGTTCGGTTTGTAGGCATCCACCGGCGCGGTTCCGATGTACCCGTCGCTGGCGTTATTTTTGACCGGAAATTTGCCCTGCCATATGTTGCATTGATGCTCTCCGTCCTGTTTCAGCAGATCTCCCCACGGATAGGTCCTGCCCTCCAAACCGCCGCGAGCCGCATATTCCCATTCCGCTTCCGTCGGAAGCCGCACGCCGGCCCATTGGCAGTAAGCCGCGGCATCGTTCCAAGATATATGTACGACCGGATGGTCCATCCGGCCTTCGATGCTGGAATCCGCCCCCTCGGGCGCTGCCCAGTAAGCCCCTTCGACCACCAGCCACCAAGGCACCTCTTGCGGCACCTGGGCTACTGCTGCCTTCGTTTTCTCCGAAGCCAGCAGTTCAAATACAAACGACCAGCCGAACCGTTCCGCTTCCGTCACATAATCGGTGGCTTCTACAAACCGCTGATATTCTCCATTCGTTACGGCATGGGGCGAGATCTCGAACCCGGAGACGGTTACGCTGCGAGCCGGACCTTCGCCGTCGCGAGGGAAGCCTTCATTCGAATACGTGCCCATCGTAAACGTCCCTCCAGGCAGCATGATCATATCGGTATGAAGATCAGGTTGAGACTGTTCATCATACTTTTCGTCTCCCATGGTGCCAATAAGAGCCTTCTGGCCGGATCCCGCCAACTGCAGGTGCGCTCTGGAGCCTGCGCAGCAGGAATGTGGTTCTCCCATGTTATTTGTTCCTCCTATCCATGAATACGGAGAACAGGACAACCGCTGTCAGAGCGGTTATCCTTCTTCACCTTGCTATTTGCGATTTACACGAACTCCCGAGGATGGCGGCGCATCAGCTCCGGAACCGCTTCTCCCCGGCCCGTGTTCTTCAAACGCTCGATATACCGGGGCAAATGACCTTTGGCGTGGTAAGGTCCCCCCTCTTTCATGACCGTCCACAATGGATCCACGTCGAACGGCATTGTCGACATCATATGATCATGCCACTCATTCAGCAGGTAGACGGCCTCCCGGCAAAGATCCGGTCTTTGAGACGCCTGGTTGTGCTGTTCATAAACGTCCTCGGTGATATGGAACAGCATTTCTTTGTCGAACAGATGAAAGCCGTCATGATAGGTACGAATGTACAGCCAATCTCCAAACCGCACGCTTCGCTGGCAGACGTGTGCACATTGGGATACCACCAGATACTCCCTGCCGCTCTCGCGTCCGCTTTGCAGGGTCTCGGCATAACTGATCCCATCCCAGCTTCTTGCCGGTGCCACGTTCATATATTCCGCCATCGTAGGCAGTAGATCCAGATGATAGTGCAGATTGCGATCCGATATCCCTTGCATGATGCCGGGCCCTCGGATAATCATCGGAATGCGGCAGGTTCCCTGATCCGCCGTGCCATGTTCGCCATATATCCCAAGCTCCCCCATGTTCTCGCCATGATCCGCCGTTATGATTACGATCAAGTCATCCATAACGCCCTTGGATTCCAACAGCTCGAAGATGGCCCCGATATGCTCGTCCATATGCCGAATGCCGCAATCATAGCCGTCCACCATCGTCCGCAAATCCTCCATCGTCCGAATCTCTCCGGGATGGCGCGGGTAATCAGGGGATACATCACTATTATACATGTTAATTTCGTTTACACCATGCGGGCCGACCTTCTTCTGATGCTCCTGAAGCACGTCTTCGGATAACCACTCCGGAAGAGGATCATGCTCGAACGGATTGCCCAGCGACTGAGGTGCACGATAAGGCGTATGCGGATCCCAGAAGTTCACATAGAGCATCCAGTTATCTTCATCGGCGTTGCGATCCAGCCAGTCCAGCACGACCGGAGACACTTCTTCAGCCGACTCCAAGCCGCCTTTGCCTGTATTATACATTTCATTGAAGCCCGCATAGAAGGTCCAGGCGGAATGGCGCTCTCCGAACGGACTGATCAGCGCGGTTTTCATGCCGGCACGGCGGAAAATGGCGGGAAAGCTCACCGAAGCCAGCTTGTCGCGGAAATCCCGCGTAATGCCTTCATGCCGCACGTCCGCTGCCGAGCCTCCATGGCCCACGACCCCATTATGAATGCCGAACTTGCCGGTCATCAGCGCGGTTCTTGATGGAAAACATGGAGCGTCGGAGGTATAGTAATTGTCGAAGCGTACGCCTTCCGCCGCTATCCGGTCAATGTTGGGCGACGTATTCCGATGGTATCCGTAGCACCCTAAATGATCCGGTCTGGTCGAGTCCAAATCCAGCAATAATACTCTCATATACGTATCGCTTCCTTCCTCATCCCTTTTCTCTTATCCTTACATGTCAGCGTTTACAAAATGTCTGCTATTGACAGAAATTATAGGCCAATGCTTCCTGTTGAGTCGATGTACATTTCGTAAATTTGTTGTACGATTCTACTTCGATTTTGGGTATCAGACCTGTAAATACCAACAAAGACCTACTCATTGGAAGCATGAATATGCTAGGCTATAGGTATAAAATCACTGCGAGGTGCTTGTCTGTGATCCAATTAATGAGCGTGAATTTTGATGATCATATCCCGAACTGGCGGACTCAGCTAGAGACGATCCGTTATAACGTGCTTGTAGTGGTAAGAGAAGGCAAAGTGAGGTATGAAATAAATGGGGAGGAGATCATTGCGGAAGAAGAAGACGTGCTCTTCATCCCGCAATCGACGAGACGAAGTGGCGGGAACTGGAATGATATCCTCCATCGGAAATACACCATTCTCTTTACGATGGATCCTCAGGTAACCACAGGCATTCCGTTTCTGGATGGAGGCCAATTCCTCAAATTCAATCTTGCGCATATTCAGTATGCCTACCGCCGCTGCGATCGATTGTTCGAGGAGATGCGCGGCGGCAAAAGCTACCGCTCCATGATCTGTCAGGGCATCATGCAGGAGCTGCTCGGCATGCTGGCCCGGGAACTCGAGAAGACCGAGCTGCCGCCAAGCAAAAGAAATTATGCGGATACCATCAAAACGTATCTGTTGGACCATTACCGCGAACCGATCGAAATCGATAAACTCGCAAAGTTAATCCATCGTTCCCCCAATTATGCCACCGCCCTCTTCAAGGAGGTGTACGGTCATTCCCCGATTCGGTACATGCACCAGCTGCGCGTGCTGGAAGCGTGCGGCCTGCTGCTTCATTCCGACATGACAATCGCTCATATCGCCCACTATCTGGGTTATTATGACACGTCCTATTTTTATCGCATGTTTAAAAAATACACCGGTCTGTCACCCTCCGACTATGTGCAACAGGGCGATCGGTCCGATGTATCCATGCTGTTCACCTAATGCTTACTCGCAAATATTTCATTTGATGGACGGCTTTTGCCCCGCAAACTGAATGACATGGGACAAGCCCTGGTGCCCCTGTCCTTCCTGCCGAACGACCTCACCCATGAAAAAATGGACAATTCGCCAATCCGCAAAAGCTTCGAGGAAATCCCCGGGCGCGTATAAATACTGAGGATCTTGCGGTCCCCCGCTTCGATAAGGAATCTGGTACGGGGAATACACTTCGGTGAGAAAATATCCTCCCGGCTTCACCGCGGTTTTCACGCCTTCCAGCGTCCTTGTTCTCAATTCCTTGGGAAAATGTCCGAATGCGCAAATGATCTCATCCCATTGCTCCTTCGTCCACTGCGCTTCCCCAAGGTCCACAAGCTCGGTGCGAATCTCAACGCCGCTGGCTTCGGCCAGCTTATTGGCTTTGTTCAGGCCGGACTCCGCATAATCCCACACGGTTACGTTCATGCCTTCGCGAGCCAGAAACACCGCATTTCGTCCTTCGCCCTCCGCGATCGCAAGCGCATTACCCGTTAATGCCAACCTCTTATGCATGTCGGCTATAAATACATTGGGCTCGGTTCCGAAGACATAGTCTTCGCCCTGAAACCGTTCATTCCATGGATTCATATTATTGGATCCCCCCTATTGATCATCAGTTACTTGGATAACATTGGGCATATCACCATATTACCATGCCTGTTTCATCCTCTGCAGCATCACGTCTTCCTTAAACGATAGAACCATCATAGAATGTCCAGCCAAATTTTGATAGCCGTTGCCAGGATCAAAACGGCCAAAATGATCTGCAGAATCTTTGTGTTCATTTTCTTGCCCGCGGCCGCACCGAGTGGAGAGGCGATCAAGCTGGCAACAACCATAATAAGGGCCGGAATATAATCCACTTGCCCCGTCGTCAGCTTGCCAACCGTCGAACCGATGGATGAGATGAAGGTAATCGCAAGCGAGGTGGCAATGGTCATCCGCGTTGGTATTTTCAATACAACCAGCATGATCGGAACGAGCAGGAATGCTCCGGCCGCTCCGACGATGCCGGCTCCGATTCCGACCACAAGAGCCAGCGCAGCAGCCAGCCATTTATTGAACTTGACCTGATCCAGGGGAATATCGTCCACCCCTTTGTTTGGGATGAACATCATCACGGCCGCAATCAGCGCCAATATGCCATAGATGAGATTGATGCCGCCTTCGCTCATCATTTTGGAGCCGAAACCGCCGATGAAGCTGCCGAGCAATATGGCCGAACCCATATAGATAATGAGTGTTTTGTTCAGATATCCGCCCTTGCGGTATGCCCACACGCCCCCGATCGTGGCAAAGAATACCTGTACGGCGCTTATGCCCGATACTTCATGCGCGGTGAAAGCCGCAAGGCCGAATAACGACGGGATATACAGCAGCATCGGGTATTTGATGATCGAGCCGCCAATGCCAACCATTCCTGATATATATGAGCCAATGAATCCGATTAAAAATATCGTTATGATGAAAGATATACTTAGTTCCATCGTGCTGCCCCCTTATTTCTCTTTAGAAAAGGGAACCTGTCCGGTTCCCTTGGATCTCTTTATATCTTGTTTCATCCGTTTATATCGATGGCCGATCTTGTTATCGACCCTTGCCATGACTCTTAATCATGAATTATCCTGGCTCTTCATCCGATTGTCATGGTCCAAATTAACGTACGGCACAGCGGTTCGGCCCAATCTCCATCTCACGCTGCCGCTCGGTGTCAGGGTTCATTTTCCCCATGTTGGTTTGACGGATCTCCTGATAGCTGTTAGGCTGCGGCGGCAGATTCTGCGTTACCAACGTTCGAAACTCAGTCTCGTCGGCGATGTTAAGGCCATGGTTTTCCCGGTACAGCTCTCCCAATTTCTTCGCGACCGTCCCGTCCTCGTTCAATTCGTCCATGATCATGAAATGCGCAGGCAGTACGGTGAGATCATCCGATAGACGGGTGTAGCGGGCATAGAGCGTCTCCCGCAAATCGCCGACCCAATCGTCTGCCAGTCCCGCCAGATCCGGACGGCCGATGGAATCGATAAACAGAATATCGCCTGTCAGCAGGTATTGATCATCAATGACAAACGAAGTGGACCCGATGGTATGGCCCGGAGAATGGAGCGCATCGATGCGGATGGTGCTCCCGCCAATCGCCACTTGATCGCCGTTCTTCAATGGCTCGTATTTAAAAACGACCTCGCTGGCATCCTCTGGCGGAAGCCAGTATACGGCTCCTGTCTGCTCAGCAATCATTCGACCGCCGGAAATATGGTCCGCATGGAGATGGGTATCAAACACGTGCTTGATTTGGGCATTCACGCTTTCGGCAAATTCAAGATATACCTCCGTCATGCGGGTAGCGTCAAACAATGCCGCTTCGCCGTTCGATACCGCCATATAAGACAAACAGCCTTTGCCGATACGAACAAACTGATAAAGCGCGCCGCCATCCGCCAAGCTGCCGATCTTCAGCGGGACAAGATGTTCGCTCCAGGCTTTCATTCCGCCTTTCAAATACGCCACATGCCGGCCATGCCCGGCCAGCATCTCGGCCACCATGACCGACGAGCCTTCCTTGGCGCATACAACCAGCACTTCTTGATCCATCGGGATTTGATCCAATATTTCTTCCACGCCGTCAATCAAATCAAAATAAGGGATATTCAAATGCCGAACTCCTTCGCCCTCAATCTTCCAATCTTCAAAATCCGAAGGGTTCCGCACGTCCAATAGAAACAGGCTCTCTTTGCGAATCACCTTCATGGCCACTTCTTGCGCCTGCATTTCTCTTACTGTCATGTTGCTCTTCCTCCTCATAAATTCAGTCATTGGATCTGAAAAGTTGCATTCCTTCCGGCTGCCCATTGTAAATACGAGGTGCTAAGCATGCTTATTGGACAGCCATACTAAGCATCTGCGCCATCCTTCAAGCCAAAAGTTTCTCCACGCCAGCCGCTCATGCCCGGCACCACGTTTATAATGCCTGCATAGCCGTTAGCTGAAAGCTTTTGTGCAGCGAGGTCACTCCTTGTCCCGGTACGGCAGATGACATAGATTTCATCCTCTTTATTCAGCTCCACCATGCGTTCATCCAGTTCGCCAAGCGGAATCGATACGGCATTGCGAATATGACTGAAAGCAAACTCCGCCGCCTCTCTCACATCCAGGACGATGATTGGCGCTCCGGACGCAAGTTTCTCCTCCAGCTGATCATTAGACGCTACATGTGGATAGCTTCGTTCTGCCGTTTCTTCCCCTGACGATTTGCGAAGGTAGTGCTTCAGCACATTCGCCTCTTCAATCGTTCCGAGATATTGATGGCCCGTGCTTTCCGCCCATGCCTGTATGTCGGCCTTGGAACCTTTGTCGGTTGCCTCTACCTCCAGAACATGACCGGCTTCCAGATCCTTCATCGCTTTTTTCGTGCGGACGATGGGCATCGGGCATGCCAGCCCCTTAGCGTCCAGCTTCATGTTCGATTCAATTGCAGCCATATCACATACAACCTCCATTACTATTTTAGTTGGATTTCTCATACCCTTAGGGGTATATTTCATTTCAAAAAAAAGGGTGACTAACACACCCATTCTTTTCACATCGACACGATTACTCTGTTTCGCCCTCCCATGCGAGCATGCCGCCCGTCATATTGATGACTTGATAGCCTTGGCCTTCCAAATATTCAGCTGCACGGCCGCTGCGTCCGCCGGAACGGCATACCATGACATATTCTTTCGACCGATCAAGATCCTGCTTGCGGAATTCAATCAAACCTAGGGGAATGTTGACGGCGCCCGGAATTTTCCCTTCCTCGACTTCTTCCGCTTCTCGCACATCAATGATATTCACGGCTGTCCCGTCACTCAACATCCGCTCTAGATCTTTTGGAGAAATTTCTCTCATAATTGATCAGCACTCCTTTACTTATACTTTTAAGTTTACGACCAGGCATTCATGCCGCCCTTCACATTCGTCACCTTTACAAAGCCTGATTTCTTTAATGTTTTGCTCGCTTTGTTGCTTCGCATACCACTTTGGCAGATCAATACCACTTCCCTCTCTTTGGAGAGCGACTCGCTGCTCGACAAGAGCTGATCCAGCGGAATATTGCGGAAACCCCGAATGTGATTTCCCTTGAATTCTCCCGGCGTCCGGACATCGATGAACTGCTTGTTCGCATTGGCATCCTTAAGCTCATGTTTTAGCTGTGCCGCGGTAATCTGCCTGACTCCTTTGGCCGGGAGAATTCTCCAAACGACAAACAGAATGATAAGTGCAATGAACAATACATTGAGAATATCCATTTTTATTCCCTCTCTTTATAACTGCAACCTTCGCCGCATTTTTCCTTAAATGAACAAGTTAACATTGCCATCCTGAGCGTCGCCCAAATACGCCGCAACGCCCGCATACTCAATACCGTCAAGCAGTTCTTCTTGCTGCAGCCCAAGCAGATCCATCGTCATCGTGCATGCAACCAGCTTCACGTCCTGCTCCTGCGCCATCTCAATCAATTGCGGAAGCGGAACGGCGTTGTGTTTCTTGATTACGTCCTTGATCATTTTGGGACCCATCCCGGCAAAATTCATTTTTGAAAGTCCCATGTGGTTGGATCCGCGCGGCATCATTTTTCCAAACATCTTCTCGATGAAGCTTTTTTTCTTGGGAAGCAGGACATCCTCATCCTTCCGCAATGCGTTAAGCCCCCAGAAGGTGTGGAATATCGTCACCTCATGGTCGTATGCGGCCGCACCGTTGGCGATAATATAGGCAGCCATCGCTTTGTCATAATCGCCGCTGAATAATACGATCGTTGTCTTTTTTGTTTCTGTCACGTCATGATCTCCCCCTGTAATGCGTTTATGAATAAATCCAACACAATGCCGCTCAAATACCCTGATGGGTATTATAACATTCAAAAAAAATTATCCCTTCCTAATCCAAAACTTCAGCACGCCGCCATCCTCTTGATGTTCCAGCATCTCGTTGCCCGTCGATTTAGCCCAAGCCGTCAAATCGCTCTTCGCGCCTTGATCCGTTGCATGAATTTCAAGCACTTGACCTTGTTCCATTTCTTTCATCTGTTTCTTTGTTTTCACGATCGGCATGGGACAGGCCAAGCCTTTAACGTCCAATAGTTTATCCGTGTTCATCATGATTCCTCCTTAAAATGAATGAGTATATGGTTTGAATAGATACCCCTAGGGGTATATTAAGCGATATCGAAGGTCCTGTCAATCTTATTGGTGGATCCTAATATTAAAATGAGGGACACTTCCCCATTATCTGCTCTTAACAAGCAGATTTACCGCTTCAACCACAAGCTTCTCCGTATCCTGCCCGGTCTCTGCGGCCTGCTGCACGCATTCCACAAGATTTGAGCTGACGACAACGCCGATCGTCCGATCGATCGCCGTCCGCGTCGCAGACAGCTGGGTAATCACTTCCTTGCAATCCTGGTTCTCCTCCATCATTTTCAGAATGCCGCGCAATTGACCTTCGATGCGTTTCACTCGATTCTTCATTTGATCATTGTAATCCATCCCGATTCCCTCCTGTCCGTGCACTATTTTTAGGAAGCATGATTTAAATCATATAGGTTTGCATGTCCTTAATATATACCCCCATGGGTATATTGTCAAGTTTCGGCTGCCGCAGCTTCATCGAGATGAGTCTAACTTGCCGCTTAACAGACATGTCTGATATTTGTCACACCTTTTTATGCTGCTCTATGCTATGATACCCCATAGGGTATATATTAATCCATACGTAATTTACACCAACTCAGGGAGGAATATTCGATGGGCAAAAAAATCGTCATTGTCGGCGGTGTAGCAGGCGGTGCCTCGGCAGCTGCCAGACTGCGGAGATTGGATGAGAGCTCTACCATTGTTTTAGTGGAACGCGGGGAATATATTTCGTTTGCCAACTGCGGTCTGCCCTATTATATAGGAGAAACTATAACTGACCGCAATAAGCTTATGGTGCAGACCGTACCCGGTCTTAGCCGCCGCTACGATCTGGATATTCGGAATCTCAGCGAAGTTACGTCCATTCTGCGTGATAAAAAAATGGTTGCGATTAAAAACCTTGCTACCGGCGAAACCTACACCGAGAGCTATAATTATCTGATCCTGTCACCCGGCGCGAAGCCTGTGGTGCCGGATATTCCCGGCTTGTCCGATGCTCGTAACGTATTCACATTGCGGAATATCCCGGACACGGACCGAATCAAGCAGTACGTGGATGATGTCCAGCCGAAGGAAGCCATAATTGTCGGGGGAGGATTTATCGGGCTGGAAATGGCCGAAAATTTGGCGGATCGCGGCGTTCAGGTGACCGTCATCGAAATGGCCAACCAGGTGATGGCTCCGCTGGATTACGAAATGGCCGCGATC
The DNA here is from genome assembly GCF_000204455.1 of Paenibacillus sp. HGF5. Lineage (NCBI taxonomy): Bacteria > Bacillati > Bacillota > Bacilli > Caryophanales > Paenibacillaceae > Paenibacillus > Paenibacillus sp. HGF5. The sequence continues at coordinate 23,357 of NZ_AEXS01000063.1, forward strand.
ATTCAGTCGCACCTTAAAGACAAAGGAGTCCGTCTGATTCTTGAGGATGGCGTAGAAGCGTTTCATGACGGCGGCCAACAAATCGAGCTTTCCAGCGGCAAACGAATATCAACCGAGATGACGTTGCTTTCGATAGGCGTTCGGCCAGAGAGCACGCTGGCGTCAGCTGCCGGACTTCCCGTCAATGATCGCGGCGGGATTCAAGTTAACGAATATATGCAGACCGCGGACCCGAGCATTTATGCCATCGGCGATGCGATTGAGGTAAAGGATTATGTCCTTCAAAGCCAGGCCTTTATCCCGCTCGCCGGTCCTGCCAATCGGCAGGGGCGCTTGGTAGCGGATCACATCTATGGTAAAAGTAATTATTACAAAGGCACGCTCGGTTCGTCGATTGCCAAGGTCTTTGATCTAACGGTTGCTGCGACAGGTGTTAACGAAAAGCGCCTGAAGCAGATGAACCTACCTTATCAAGCCATCCATATTCACCCTTCGTCGCATGCCGGGTACTACCCCGGGGCGTATCCAATCTCCTTGAAGCTGTTATTCCATCCGGAAACAGGTCAAATCTATGGGGCGCAAGCGGTTGGAGCAGATGGCGTGGACAAGCGAATCGATGTCATTGCTACGGCAATCAAGGGAAACCTCAATGTATGGGACTTGACGGAGCTGGAGCTTTCCTATGCGCCCCCTTATTCCTCCGCCAAAGACCCGGTTAACTATGCCGGATATGTTGCCGCCAACATCTTGGATGGCTTGGTTGACACGGTCCAATGGCATGAAATCGACGATCTGGTTGGAAAAGGTGCAACCCTGATCGACGTCCGCGAACCTAAGGAGAGGGAGTCAGGATATATCCAGGGTTCCATCAACATTCCGCTTAACGATCTGCGCAGCCGACTGAAGGAACTGCCTGAGAATGAAACGCTGTACGTGACTTGCCAGGTTGGACTGCGCGGATACTTGGCGGCGCGTATTTTGACAGAGCACGGTTTCCGGGTAAAGAATCTGGACGGCGGCTGGAAAACGTACTCGTCCGCGTATAAACCGTCCTAATCGGTCCCAACTGAAAATGCCTTGAATCGATGGACACAACGATTGCCATTCAGAACAGCATGCAAAAAAGCCCCGCCAAAACGGGGCTTTTCTTCTTAAAATTAAATAATGGCTAAATCAGTTTATGCGCATACCATTTCTTTCCTCGGAAGCGCCATAGGAAGACGGCTCCCCTTACGCCCCATTCGCAGTTCATGGCCAGCCATACGCCGAGAATGCCCCAGCCCAGAACGATTCCCATAATATAACCGAGAATCACCCGGAACAGCCACATGGTCAGCATCGAGGTGATCGACGTAAACCGCGAGTCGCCTGCCGCACGCAAGGCCGATGGCAGGATAAAGCTAATCGACCACAGCGGCACCTGCACAAGCGTGTTGATCAACAGCACCACGAACAGATCGTTCACGATTTCCGGCGGCGGATTGAACAGTCCCACCAACGGCCGGTAGAGCGGCATCAATATCAGTCCCATCAGGGCCAGCGAGAACGCGCCCAGCCAGAGAAAAGATTTGATGAACTTGCGGGCATCGGCAATATCTCCGCGGCCGATGCATTGACCAACAACGGTCACGATCGTTAAGGACAACGCGCTGGCCGGAATTTGGAAGACGGCCGCAAGCGATGACCCGATTGCGTTTGTTGCAATGGCATACGTGCCCAGGCTGACGATAAACACTTGGGTTAACAGCTTTCCTCCGTTAAAGAACATCTGCTCGGCCGCGAACGGAAGCCCGATAAACATAATTTTGCGCAGCATCGATATCGGAAAATGAAACAGGTCCCGCAGGCGGATATGCAGCGTCGCGTCTACTTTAAACAGATAATATAGCGCGCAGGCCGCCCCGGCAAAACGGGCGATGTTGATGGCCAGCGTCATGCCCATAACGCCCATATTCAGCAGCGTGATGAACACGATGTTCAGCAGAACGTAGAGCAGGTTCATGATCAGCGACAACGCCAGTGAGGCGCGGGTCTTGCCAATACCCCTCAGCGCGCCGCAGACCGCCTGCACAATCGCAATCCCGAGAAAGGAAGTGCTGCTTCCGATCAGATAAATCCGCGCACTCTCCAGCACTTCTGGCGACGCTGAGCCGAACAGGAGAGTCAGCACCGGCTGGTGAAGCCCGATGATCAGGAGCGCGATCGCTAAAGCGATCATCGCCACCGAAGTTACCGTGGCGGCGGATGCCCGGGATACCATCATCGCGTTGCCGCTTCCTTTATACTGCGCCACTACGACGGTACCCCCGGTTGCAACCGCCACAAACACATTAATCAAGAAGATGTTCAAGGAGTCCACCATGTTCACGGCGCTGACCGCCGATACGCCGGACGAGCTGATCATGGAGGTATTGACCAGGTTCAAACCGATAATAAACGCCTGGTCGATCAAAATCGGGAAAAATAAAGCGAAGATCTGCCGGTAGTCCATCGACTCTCCGGATAAATGATTGCTGAGCAAACCGTTCATTCGGGTTCGTAATCGAACCAACATCTGTCATCACATTCTTTTCGTTGTAATATAAAAGAAAAAACTCTTCATGCGAAGAGCTTCAGGCTTACGGTATTTAAAAATGGCTGCCGTAACCGTCGCTTGGGAGAGCTCACTCCCTCACCAAGGGGACCGATACGGATGAATTCATTTGATCCCGGATAAACCCCGTCTTTGATTGGAGGATATCACCAGACCCGGGTTCTGTCAACGAATGCAAGGCACAGGAAATGACCGTAAACCGCTGATAAACGGAGCTTCATGGAAGCTTGCAGGTGATAACCCTTTATGTTCCGCTCCCTCAGCTAACATCAATGCTGATTTGGCGGTCCCCGAGCCTTTCCTTGGTCACAACTCCATACCAACACTATCAAGCTGCATATGATATCCAATGATAGATAGGAGGAGGTCTGGTAGCATGACAACCCCAATGGAGTTCGATGCCGTGTTCAGCCTGGGGCACAACTGCCAGGTTGCCGCTCAGCTTAGAAGAAACAACCTGCGTCGCATGGCAGGTCCATGGGACTGGTTCAACTTCGCTTCAACCCGTGAATTTTGCAAAGTCATCCATCAACAATTCAGCGAATTCATGCTCCGGGAAAACCTGGACATCTACGGCAAATCCGTCAACTGTTATTATGTACGCGACAAACGATCCTCTTGTTTATCCTTCCACGACTTCCGGAACGACCCGAAGGAGCAGCCGCTATATGACTACCCTGCTTTCCGCGAACGTCTGGATCGAAGAATCGAGCGTTTTAACCGCTGCTTGAATTCGGATCGGAAGACGCTTCTCGTGCGCATCATCCCGCATAAAAAGGATGCCGAAACGATAGAGCAGGTTATTCGCGAAACATACGCCAACCCGAACGTAACGCTGTTATTTGTCCTGATTGGCGACCATGAACAAATCGTAAATCTTCCCTCGTTCTCGGATCGGGTGCTCATCAAGCAAATCCCGAAGGGGGCGACCTGGGAAGGAAATTCGGATGCGTGGAAGACCCTCCTTGGTGGGTTTTCGCTCACGACAGGGGAATAAACGTTTGACAAAATCAGATTTTTCCCGTATATTTACAAAAAGAAAGTCAAAAACCCTTACGAAGGAAGCACCCGTAAGTCTGGCGTTTATTACGCCTTTCTAACGGGTGCTTTTTGTCGTTGGGGGAGGTTCCCCAGCATGATCTTTTGGGCTGGAATGATAATGAGAGAAGGAGCGATTATGATGTTTAGAAGATTATGGTTCTCAGTCCTTGCCATGGTACTGCTGCTCACCCTTACCCCCATTCCTTTCGCGAATGCTGCAGCCATTGAGTTCACCGATTCGGTTCAAGCTCAATTGAATGCCACGGCAGACCGGGCAGGCGGAACCGTTCGTTCGAAACTGAAGAAGCAGTACGATGATTTTAAGTCGGAACGGAAACAGGCCATGGATTGGGACGATCGAATTTCTACCCTTCGTTATGCGAATGAAGCCAAAGCTTCGGAAACTCGCAAACGAATCAGCGAAATCGACAAGGACAAAATCCGCAGGCTGGAGGATCAGCTCCAAGCAGCCAAATCCAAATACCAGCCGCTGTTTGATACCTATTCCGCGCTCAATAAACAAATCGCCGCAGCCAAAAAACTGAAGGACAAATCGCTATCCAAAATGCTGAAGTCGCAGGCCGGCGGCATGAAGCTCCTGGTTGCCTTGGGACGTGAGGATATTCGAAACAAGCAGGCGGCGCTTACGGCGGCCAAGAAAGAGAGAACCTCCAAAGCGGCTAAAATCCGTTCCATCCTGTCCGAGATCGATCCGTACAAAAGCAAGATCAAAGGCGATAAAAGCGCTATTACTACGCCCAATAAACTAATGACAACCGAATGGAAAAATTTCAAAGCCGCCGTAAAGGCCAATGAATCCGCCAGAACCAGCGATACCCTGTCCAGGCTGCTGACGCTCTCAGGGCAGATCCTGACCAAGAAGAAAAGCATCTTTACTTACGAACAAAAAATCGAGTCCGTCATCGCGCGCGCTAATGCACAATTAAGGTAACGTTTTACCGAGTCCATCCTAGATATAGAGACATTTCGGCAATGCGATGATATAAGAACCCCCTTCCACCATGGGTAGAAGGGGGTGATGTTTTAAATAAAGATTCGCATTTTATAACTCATCGAGCAACCGTTTGGAGAGGGTATTGGCATCCAGCTAATCTGAATTGATCGAGCAGTGGATAATCATATAACATCCCTTCATAGATAACCTCAAACGCCGGATGCTGAAAGAAATCATTCGGCGTTACTGCCGAGGAAGGCCGATCCCATAAATGGATTCTGCTTTGCTTCATCGCTTCCGCGACGAATTGCGAACAGAAATAGGATCGTTCCCTCGTAATATCGAGTCTCATCAGCACGCCGAACATACCGATGAGATTATAGCCATAGGCTTCCTCTTCATCCTGGTAATGCCGGATCACGCGTCTTGCCGCGTCATATTGCTGAGGGGTGACTTCGAGACGAAGCAGAGCGCAGCGCGTGCCGGGGAAGTGGCGAAAAGTTCCTTCATACACATCCTCCTCCACGAATCCTCCGACCCAAGGATTGTTGGCGCACTTTCGTCCGAAACTGAACACTTCATTCAAGTTCTCGTCGAGCGCCAGCGAGGCATGATTATAAGGCGCGGCAGTGATTCGTTTGATCAATTTCGTAAACATCGTTCCCGTATCAGTCAGTAGAACATATATATTTTTGTTATCGGACATTTGGCTTTCCCCCACATACATTGATGAACTATTCATAGAATCCGGATTTCGTCAAATCCTTCGTTAACTTCATTGTAGTTGAGGCAAGCCGTTTCCATAACCGACTATAGGTGTGATTAGGACCTGGACCTAAGTCGAGTTCTTACCTGACCTGATGACGTAATCCATATAACTATACCCCATACAAGCGACGATAGGAAGATGGCGTCATGCCTTCGTGCTCCATAAATCGCTTGTTAAAGTAACTGACGCTCGGGTAACCCGCTTCCACTGCAATTTGTCCGATCGTTTTATCTTTATGATCGAGCAGCCATTGCTTAGCCATCTGAAGACGGCAGCGCGTCACAAAATCCATCGGCGTCATCTCCATGACATTGCGGAATAATTTACAAAAATAGTACGTGGATACGCCTAGCCTAGCCGCCCACTCTTCCAAAATAAACGGCTGTGCAGCTTCCTGCTGCATGATGGGCAGCAGCTCGTGAATCCGGTTCGCCGAATTGTTGGATTTATTATCCGATAAAGAGGAAGCCTGTTCAACGAATACGGCTAACAAGGAATACGTCAAGGTGGACAATTGCGCAGGCTTCAGCATGCGATGGGTTTCCGCCTCAATCAAGAGCGCTTCATGCGCTTCCTCAAAGACCGCCGGCTGCCGAATGCTCCAAAGCTGGCTTTTATGAAATCCGCGCTCGATGAAATAATTCTGCAGGCCGCTTCCATAAAAATGGAACCAGCGGACATCCCAAGGATCGTCCTCGCTGCTGTAATAATGCTGAGCTTGCATGGGAAAATACAGCACAGCTTCCCCTGGGCCGAGCGTATGAACGACATTGTCGATTTCAACATGCCCTTTTCCGGAAGCAACATAGTGAATATTGAAATTGTTTAAAGAACCGGCTGCCCGTGTCACCGTGTGATCCGGCTCATCCCGGTAGATCCCTACCGATTCCGGCAGACAGAAGAACGGCATTTGCGGAAGGGTCAGCAGATGGCTTTGTCGTTTCATCTCCATCCTCCTATAATGACAATATTGTTGTATTACACTACAAAATAATATTATATCAATTTTATTTCCTGTCTTTTATAATCGCAATATAATCTTAATAAGTTGTATAGGAGCTGATGAACATGACTCAAAAACTTCGTTGGGGGATACTTGGTTGCGCCAGCATTGCCAAACGTTCGGTCATACCAGGTCTGCAGCAATCCCGTCTCAATGAAGTCGTTGCCATTGCCAGCCGCGACCAGTCAAAAGCAGAGCAAACCGCCGAGGAACTGAAGATTCCGACTGCATACGGCAGTTATGAGTCCTTGCTTGAGGATTCTTCCATAGATGCGGTCTATATCCCGCTACCTAACCATCTACATAAAGAGTGGAGCATCCGTGCAGCGGAAGCCGGCAAACATATACTGTGCGAAAAACCGCTGGCGCTGACGGAAGCAGAAGCGGCCGAGATGGCTGACGCGGCCGCGACAGCGGGAGTGATTCTCGCCGAAGCCTTTATGTACCGCTATCATCCGCGATACGACGTGCTGAAGGAAGTGATCGACTCCGGTGCCATTGGGGAAATTCGGGGCATTCGCAGCGCGTTTACATTTAACAGCTCGGCCAATCATGGAAACGTCCGGTTTCGCAAAGATTGGGGCGGCGGTTCGATTTATGATGTCGGCTGTTATCCGATCAATGCCGCGCGCATTCTGCTGGATAAAGAACCGGAAGCGGTTACCGTTCAAGCCTTCTTCTCGCCTGAGCATGATCATGTCGACATGATGGCCTCCGGTTTGATCGAATTTGATGGCAACGTTGCCCTGACCTTTGATTGCGGCATGTGGGCGGCTTATCGGAACCCACTTGAAATTGTTGGCACGGATGGCCTGATTGAAGTCCCATACGCCTACAGCCTGCCTGAGAACGGAGCAAACTTCTTCTTAACGACCGGCGATGGACGCAAAGAAATCGAGGTTCCTCATGCAAACGCATACAGCGAACAAGGTGACCGGATAGCGGAAGCCATTATGTACGACAAGCCTCTCCGCTACTCGACGGAGGATGCGGTTCGCAACATGAGAGTCATCGATGCCTGCCTGCAATCTGCCCACGAACGTACGAGAATCGTGCTGTAAATTCACTTAAGGAGGAGATGAACATGAAATATATATCAATCAAGGGATTAAACAAACCCGTCTCTGCGCTCATGAAAGGAACGGACTATTTCTATCATGATTCGTACGAGAAAGCTGCCGCCAATATGGATGCTTACCTTGCGATCGGCGGCAATTCCGTTGATACCGCTCATATATACTGTGGCGGTCAGAGCGAAGAAGTCATCGGCAGGTACATGCAGGAAAGGGGGAACCGGGATCAGCTCGTTATTCTGACAAAGGGGGCTCATCATGACCAAAACGGCCCTCGAGTCAGCAAAAAAGACATCAGAAACGACATCACGACAAGCTTCGAAAGACTCCAGACGGATTTCATCGATCTGTACGCATTGCATCGTGACGACCCTGAGGTTCCGGCGGGGGAAGTCATCGAGGCTCTGAACGAATATATTGCGGACGGCAGTGTAGGCGCCATCGGGGTATCCAATTGGACCTGGGAACGCATTCGGGATGCCAATGCCTATGCCGACGCAAACGGCTTGGTCGGCTTTTCCTTCAGCAGCCCGAACCTCAGCCTGGCCAAGCCGAACGAACCTTTCTGGAAAGGCTGCGTCTCAGCCGATGCGGAGACGATGGCTTGGCATGAAGCCGAGCAGTTTCCGCTGCTCTCCTGGTCTTCCCAAGCGCGAGGATTCTTCACCGGGCGATTCACGCCGGAAATTCGGGACAACGCGGATCTTGTGCGGGTATTTTACAGCGATGCGAATTGGGAGCGGTTAGAGCGCGCCAAACAGCTGGCCGCTTCGAAGAATGTGACAGCCATACAGATCGCGCTCGCTTACGTACTGAACCAGCCCTTCCCTACCTGCGCGCTGATCGGCGCGCAATCGGCCGAGGAATTGAAATCCTGCGACGAGGGTTCGAACATCCAGCTGACTAAGGAAGAATTAGATTGGTTAGACCTGACGATTGATCAACGATCTTGATTCCTAACGATAAAGACGCCTTGAGCCAGGATAACGTCATCCGGCTCAAGGCGTCTTCTATTTTCAATTAACGTCATCAACTCAGGCATGGAGGCCCACTCTGTAATCAGGTGTATGAATCCGCGGTGCCGGGTTCCGCCTACTCCTTCAAACTCCGCAGATATTGTTCATATTCTGCCGTAAATTCGAGCGCCTCCCTAAAGTCCGGCGACTTCAGGGAAAGGACCGCAACGACGTCTTCCTTGCCTGTCTCATGCAAGGCTAGAATACGCGGCTGCCTTGGGACGCGAAACTGGGTATGGTCGTGATATACGATCGTGACGATGGTACCTAGCGGCTTTTCCTCCGGTGACAAAACGGTGCTCCACATCCAGCGCTGCTGGTCGGTTCCTTCCTCGCTTCCCCATTCCCTTGAAATGTCGAAGTCGCCCGGGAATTTCGGTGCGGGACGTATTCCCATTTCCTTGAGCTGCCTGTGTACCGGCAAGAATAACAGGTTTAAATACGTCCCGTACGCCATATCTCCACCCTCGTTGTATGCTCTTAGCAGTTTTTCACGGTTATCGGTAAGCACCTTTTCCCAGTTCTGTTCAATATGTTCGGAAATATAGCTTCCGATGGCTTCGATCGGGTTGTCCTGCTGTGCTTCCAAAAATGCTTGCAGCGGTTTCAATGGATTCATATTAACCCTTTTCCATTTCATGGATTTTTGGATGTACCTCTCCAGCTTACAACATTCATGCAAATTGTAAGATTTGCTGGATATCCGGCCCATATTAGGGGCGAACCTTCTCATATGCTTTAAACCCTTAAACCCTGAATCCCTGCAGCATGCCGGCAATCACATGCATGGTTTCCTCGATGCCTTTATCCGTTTCCGGCATTTGTGCCACCCACAGCGAGCATTCGTTTAAGGCTCCGGACAGGGCATGCGTCAAGGCATCCACCGGAGCGGCCTTCATCATTCCCTGATGCTGCATCGAGGCCAACTGTTCCCTCAGGTGACTCATCGAATTCTGCTCGTCCATCTCGCGCCATGACTCCCAGCCTGCGACACTCGGGCCGTCAACAAGCATAATGCGCTTATTCTGCGGTTCGACCACGGTCGCAATAAAGGCCCGACATCCAAACAGCAGCTGATCCCAAGGATCCACGTAACGGTCGGCTTCTGCCTCCACGCGCTCCCCAATTTCCGTCTGCACTAATTCGAGCACGGCGAGAAACAGCCCTTGTTTATTCTTAAAATGATGATACAGCGCTCCGCGGGTAACATTAGCTTCGTCGGCAATCTCTTCTAAAGCCGCATGGGCATAGCCTTTTTCCGTAAATTGTGCCCTGGCCACCTTTAGCAGCAGCTGTATGGTTTCGTTCGCTTCGCTTTTGGTTCTTCTCATAATTGCGTTATTCTCTCCTATGCATCATTCGGATGCCCTTCTCAAGGACGACGGCCAGCACTTACTGGTCTTACACCCTTCACCGTGGGACTTAGCGAATGCTGACGGATCCATGGTCCGTATAATCAAATGATCCCGGATGTAAAAGTCAGCGGCTTGCGGCTTTTAATAAATGCCCCCAAGGAAGCTCCGGTACATGCGGCTTACCTCGATCTGACAGAATATTCGCAAGCACTCTTACCGAAGTAATCCTTCTGCGCGGAGGATGTACTCATTCGCCAGTGCCGTCATCCTTCGTGGACCACACCTCTTCATTATACTGCTCCATAAAGGCTTGGGAAGGTGGAATGATTTTAATCATATCGATCAGCACCCCATTCGGGTCACTGATAATAAAATGCCGCTGGCCGAATTCTTCATCACGAATGTCCAGATGAAGCGGCAGCTTTTCATGGTTGACCAGCCTTTCGTACTCGGCATCCACATCCTCCACCTCAAAATTGAGAATCAACCCCTGTACACGCTGCTGATAGGCAGGGGGAACCGTCGGATGATCCTTGGACAGGATCGCCAGCTCGTAAGCGATGGGTCCCTCGATTCCCTTCTTCAAGCTTACATACCAATCCGCTTCAAAAACAACCTCAAAACCAAACAACCGTTTGTAAAAGTCTGCGCTTTCGGCAATCTGTTCTGTCATGATGACGGGATAAAATCCTAGAAGTTTCATTTGGAAAACATCTCCTTGTATATGGAATGATCCCAATTTAACATACATACAGTATGTATGTAAACATCATTTTTAAAATTTTCCATAAAAAAAAGAACCTGCGGACCGCAGGTTCTTCGTTTGCTACCACAACAAGCTGACAGCCAATAAATTGAACAATGCTAAAGGCAATATGACGTTAGGATTGGGCCCGTATGGCACAAATGGAGGGTATCCCGGGAAGAAACCTCTGTTGCCTTGTTCTACAAGAATGTACACATTCTTTGCATCGACATTGATGACGATACCTTCAATGGCTTCATCATCCATCGTATGCACTCTTACCTTGCGATTCACCACGTTTTTCATGGCCGAATGGGCGCTTTCTCTATGTTTCTTCATGGAATGCACCAACTGGTGATCGCATTGAAACAGCATTTGCGGTTGAGTTGAATATTGGTTCATGTTGCTCCTCCTTCATTCTCTTCTACCCGCATTGTATGCAATTGCCCTCTCAAGGGTGTTCGCCTATCCGGAATCCGTTTAATGCACCGCCGATACGGGTATAGTACAACCAGATGAAGGAGGTTAAACATCATGGACAAACGAAATATACAAGCGGGCCCAAGCAGCTTTTATATGGAGGACAACGGTAAAAAGGTAGCCGAAATTTCCTACTCCCCGCAAGGAAACGGAGTGATCAGCATCGATCATACCTATATTTCTCCAGGGCTTCGGGGTCAAGGCATTGCCGATGAGCTCGTTCGAAAAGTGATCGGATACGCCAGGGAAGAAAACTTGAAAATCATCCCCGCTTGCTCCTATGCCGGGCATTATTTTGATAAAAACCTCGATGATCGCGTACTACTGCACAAGTAAATATGCTGCGAAAACAACAATGGCAAACATGCATTCAAAAATGAAGCATCTGTTAGCTTGAACTTGGCCAGCCATAAGAATGCTCCCCTTATCGGTTGGCTTTCGCGCGCCCGAATTTCCAGTCAATATTTAACTTTGGTATTTTCTATTGCGATAGAGGGATCCAATCCTCTATGATCAAATGGTATAGCTTAGCTTAGGGAGGCAATTATTAACATGATGCAAACAGCGGAGAATTGGGTCTGGGAACAGATGTTTGACAAATTGCCTTTTGGGGCGATCCTGATTTCTGCGGTTGACGAGCCTGTTGCGATGGTGAACGACCGATTCTGCGAAATAACAGAAACCAAGCGTTCTAACCTGCTTCAACTCAAACCTTCCGAAATTCAAGTTCTATCCAACCTATCTATTCAACAGACTTTAGAATCATTCATATATGACCCAACGTCCACTCTCTCAAGAGATTCTTATTTTATCCGCCAAGACGGGCGCCAAATGCATGTCACTGTGAGGATCTCCCTGCTGGAGCACCCCGCCCAAGACAGGACACCGTGGATCATGTGCTGCCTGGAACCCGGAACCGTGCAGGAGGGGTCGACTTTGCCGGCGATCATCAAGAATGAAGAGCTGCTGGCACTGATTTCGAAAAGTGGACAAGACCTTATATCCATCAGCAGCGCGGACGGCATTATCGAATACATCTCACCTTCTGCCACCGACATACTGGGGTACACCCAAGAGGAGATGATTGGCCAACACCGCGGTAAATACTACCATCAAGTCGATTCCGAGCAAATGAAGGAACCAGGCAAACTATTTTCGGAGAAAGATAGTTTCGTTCGACGCATTCGCCATAAGGAAGGACATTATTTATGGTTTGAAACGTCGTTTCAGCTCATTCGGGGAGCTCAAGGTGAAATTGACAAGGTACTGGCCATAGGACGAAACATAACCAAACGAAAAACGGATGAGGATACGCTGGCCCACGCGCAGCGGATTGCCAAGATCGGTTCCTGGCGCTGGGACTTGATCACGCATACGCTTACCTACAGCGATGAAATGAGGCGAATTTACGGATATCAGATCAATGCCATCGAACCGAATCATGACACGCTGATGTCCCTGGTCATTCCGGAGGATCGCGAACGGCTGGAACAGGTTGTGCGCACAGCCATACAGGGTAAAGCAGACGAAATCATATACCGGATCCAGCTTAAAGACGGACAAACCCGGACCATCAGGGCCCAGTGGGAGGTCTCCGTTACGAACGAAGGAAGACCCATGGAGATGGTCGGCATGGCACAGGATATTACCGAACAGGTGATGATCGAGCAGCAGTCGCTGGAGAATGAGAATAAGTACAAGCTCATCACCGAAAATTCGCTCGATTTCATTTCGCGAAGCACCATCGACTGCTTTACGTTTCTTTACTGCTCGCCTTCCTGCTACGCCCTGCTCGGGTATCGCCCCGAAGAGATGGTCGGCACCAGTTCTTTTGACTACGTATACGCTGAGGATATTGCGCCGCTACAGGACTATTTAGAAAATTGCCTGGAAGGCAAAATGCTCACGCCGATCACCTTCCGCTATATACATAAGGATGGCAGGCACATCTGGTTTGAGGTCAATTGCAAGTACATCAGCACGCAGGACGGACAGAAAAATGAAATTATTTCGATTGCCCGCGACATCTCCGAACGAAAATTAATGGAATTTAAGCTGAAGGAAAGCGAGCAGCGCTACCGCTCCCTGTTCGAGTACAATCCATCCGCCGTATACTCCATGAATTTGGACGGTGATTATATAACGGCCAACCAGAATCTGCAGGAACTGACGGGATATACGTTAGACGAGCTAATCGGGATGTATTTCGGTCCGATTGTGGCGGAAAAAGACATGGCTCGCACGCTGTTTCATTTTAATCAGGCAAAGGAAGGCATACCCCAAAGCTATGATCTGACCATCATTCATAAGGATGGACGTCCCATCGAAATCAATACCATCAACATTCCGATTTTCGTGGAAGACGAAGTCGTCGGCGTTTATGGCATTACCCGGGACATCACCGAACGCATTCGGACGATGGAAGAGATCAAGAAGCTCAGCCGGGAGCTCACCCTGTTGCTGAATACGGTATCGGAGGGCATCATCGGTCTGGACATTCACGGGCAAGTCGCTTTCATCAATCCAGCCGGGGCAGCCATGCTGGATTACGAACCGACAACGACCATTGGACGGCCGTGCGACCAGATCATCAAAGAAATTCGCCATGACGGCACTTTCTATCGGGGGGAAGATTCTCCTCTCGTTCGGGCAGTCAAACAAGGCGTACCGCTGTCCAGAGCCGAAATCGTACTCTGGCGAGGAGACGGTACGAGCTTTTTGGCCGATTATCAGGTCAATCCGATTTGGGATCAAGGAGAGCGCAAAGGCGCCGTCATGGTATTCCGCGATATTACGGACGAGAAAGAGATCATCCGCGCCAAGGAGAACGCCGAACGGGCGGATCAAGCAAAGACGGAGTTTCTCACCATGATGAGCCACGAGCTCCGGACGCCGATGAACGGCATTATCGGGATGATTGAGCTGTTAAGCACGACAGAGCTCGACGAGGACCAACAGAATTATATCCATATTCTCATGGAGAGCAGCGGCTCGCTGCTGCACATCCTGAACGAGATTCTCGATTTCAGTAAAATCGAGACCGGCAATATGACCCTTAATCATGAACCGATTGATTTGCGCTCCTTGCTCGAAGTCGTCGTTGATTTATTCTCGGCCAAGGCCAAGCAAAAAGGATTGTCCTTATCGTTCATCAACAGCGCCAATGTCCCCGACGTGATTATCGGCGATGCCCTGCGGCTGCGGCAGGTGCTTGTGAATCTCATCAGCAATGCCATCAAGTTCACGCATGAGGGCAGCATAACGATGAGCGTGGAAGGACTTCGCAGGACGGGCACCCAGGAGTTCACGCTTGCTTTTCAAGTAAAGGATACGGGAATCGGCATAGCGCCTGAGCTCCAGCATCAGCTGTTCACCTCCTTCTCGCAGCTGCATCCATCCTTGAACCGTAAATATGGCGGTACCGGATTAGGGCTTGCGATCAGTAAAAAGCTGGTTGAGCTGATGGGCGGCGTCATTGGCGTCGAGAGCCGTGAAAATGCCGGTTCTTCCTTCTATTTTACGATTCCGACCCATACGCTGCAGGATGATCACACGGACCAGTGACATTCGGTCACTTTTCGTCCTCAATCTATCTACGTCAAAAAAGGTGATCCACGGCTTCTTATGCTGTGGACCACCTTTTTTTCTCGTTTTCGCACCGAGTGATCGGTTTCGTTCTATTGGTACAGGGACTCCAGTTCGTCTACCAGCCTGCCTACATAAGCCACCGCTTTGGAGATCGGCTCCGACGTGGACATATCGACGCCCGCCATGGCCATCAATTCCAGCGGGCTCTTGCTGCCGCCGGCCTTAAGCACCTCAAGCCAGCGGTCCACGGCCGGTTGGCCCTCCTCGCGGATCAGCTGCGCCGCAGCCGTTGAAGCGGTCAAGCCTGCCGCATAGGTGTAAGGGTAAAGTCCCATATAGTAATGCGGCTGCCGCATCCAGGTAAGCTTCGCGCCTTCGTCCAGTTCAACGGCGTCTCCCCAGAAATCGGAAAGCACTGCGCCTTTCAGCTCGGACAGCTTGTCTGCCGTAATCGGTTCATCGGCCATCGCATGGCGGTACACCCTTCTCTGCATTTCCGCTTCCAGAAGGTGCGTCACGTAATTGTGGTAATAGGTGCTCAGCAGCTGGAGAATGATCCAGCGCCGCATCCGCTTATCCTCGGATTGACTCAGCAAGTGATCCGCCAAGAGAAGCTCGTTCATCGTTGACGGCGCTTCGATAAAATACATGGACGGACGGGCATTGGTGATGCGCTGATAGCGTGCTGCGAGCATCAAATGGCCCGCATGCCCTACCTCGTGTGCTAACGTGAAGGCATTGCGCATATTGTCCGCCCATGCCATCAGGATATAGGAATGCACTCCGTAAACCGAGGAACAGAACGCTCCGGTAGATTTGCCGATATTATCGGCATAGTCCACCCAGCGCTTGGAGAACGCGGATTCAACGATCTCGCCGTATTCGGGACCAAGAACCGACAAGGCGCTGGAAATGGTGGCACAAGCCTCTTCATAGGTTACGCTAGGATTGAAATCTGGATCCATCGGCGCTTTCAAATCGCAAAATAGCATCTGATCCAGACCAAGCTCGCGTTTCTTCAGCTTCATCAGCCTGCGCATATGCGGAGCAAGCTCCTTCAGAATCGTATCGTGGATATGATTGTACATATCCATTGTCACTTGCTGGGGCTTGAGCAGCATGTCCGTAACGGAGTCATACCCGCGAAGCCGGGACAGCACCACCTGTTTCTTCACTTCCGTGGCATACGCCTCGGCAAAAGTGTGACGCGACCCCTGCAGCGACTTCGCAAAAGACGCATAGGCTTCGCGCCGCAGCTCCGTATCCTCGGACATTTCGTAGGAATTCTCGTACAGACGGAACGAGACCGGCTTGGTTTCATCATTCACTTGAATGTCATCAAAGGTCATATCCGACAGCTTGCTGCGCAAATAAATGCGGTAAGGGGAACCGAGCACCTCGCCCAGCGATGCAAGCACGCTCTCCGTCTCAGGACTCAAGCGGTGAGGCTTGGACTCCAGCAGCAGCGTCATGCTTCGGGCATAAGGCGCCAGCCCTTCTTCCTTCGTTATGTAATGCTCGATGGTTCCGTCCTGGAGATCCAGCAGCTCCGATTCAATAAAAGTTAAGGAGGACTGGATGCGGGACAACACATCGCCCGTTTTGGCCGAATTCGCCAGGTTGGACGGATTGGTTCCGTCTTCCGATTGACGCAGTCTGGCATATGCCCCGACTCGGCCGATGCTCTCCATCAACGCTTCCTGTTCATTCAAGCATTCGAGAAGTACAGATGCACCATCGCCTAGCCTGCCCTTAAAACGCGTCAATCGAGCAGCTTGCGATTCAAGCGCTTTGAGACCCATTTCAAATTCTTCTTGCGAGACAAACAAATCATCCAGATTCCAGGTAGCCTCGATTGGAACCTCACTTCGTGTCAGCAATTTCCCCATGGATACAGCTCCTCTCATGTCATAAGCGATCACTGGCTGCTGCACGGCTTAAGGATTAGCAGCAGCGTCACCCTTTCATCTTATCACAGTTTTTTACGGGAAACGCATCCTCATTTAAGCCTTGACTTCCGACCGTGTTTATGGATATAGTTAACCCATACTCTTATCTAAAGGAGAGATTTTGATGTCGGTGGTCGTTCTTAACTAACCCAATTTCATATGGGTCGAAATGTAAAATTCTGGGCATTCCCTGTTTAGGGATATGTTTATTTTTTGATGGATTCTCATTTCGTCCGTTGAATTAGTTAAGAACTGCGGATATCAATTGAAGCCCCTTTAGGGTTTATTCCGATATGATATGGTCATCCGTGCTGAGTTCAGCACGGATTTTTTGGGTCCCCCCTCTTTACTCAGCGGGGTATTTGGAGCTGTCCCACGCCATATCCATCGGAATAACGGTCTTTGGGCGGAAAGCGAACCTGAGTAGTTCGCTTTCCGCCCTTTTTTTGCGTTGTAGTACCTTCCACCATTTTAGTCTAAAGGAGAATGTAACCCATGAAGACATTGGCATTAAACAAATTAGAATATGAGAAAATACGCACCGAACTCGAACGCTTTGCCGTATCCTATCTGGGCATTGCGCACATTCAGAAGATGGCCCCCCTCACCCAGATGAAGGCCATCCGTAATAAGCTCAATGAAACGGAGGAAGCCAAAACCCTGCTGCAAAGCGGGGCTAGCGTGCCTATTCCCTCACTGGAGGGCGTTGAGTTGATCCTGGATTTGCTTGGCACCGGATATGTCCTGTCCGAGCGCGATTTCGGCCATTTGGTCCAGTATCTCAGAAGCTGCCGTCAGCTCATTCAATATATGGCCGCCAAGAGCAGCATTGCTCCGACGATCAGTTCCTACGCCTCTTCCATGCATGAACTGCGCCCGCTCCTGTCCGAAATCGAACGCAGCATTCATGCCGGCCGCGTTGTGGATGGCGCCAGCAAAGATCTGGCGAAAATCCGCAAAAAAATTATCGTAACCGAGGAACGGATCAAGCGTAAGCTCGACAGCCTGATGAGCCGTTACAAAGGGATCATGCAAGAGCACGTCGTCAGCAAACGCGGGGGACGTTACGTGCTGCCTATCAAGAAGGAGCACCGAAAAGCCGTAAGTGGCTCGATTCTGGATGAATCGGCCAGCGGGCAGACGGTATTCATCGAACCAGCCGATATGCAGGGGCTTCAGATGGAACTGAACCACCTGCAAGCCGATGAGGTCCGGGAAGAAACCAAAGTGCTGAGCGATTTGACGGCACTCGTCGAGCAGTATCAATACGAACTGAGAACCAACGCCGATACCGTCGGAATCTACGACTACATCATAGCCAGGGGCAAATACGCGATTTCCATCGGAGGGCGGAATGTGGATCTGAACCAGGAGGGATTCATCCATCTGAAATCCGCGGTTCACCCTCTAATCGGCTCCTCCATGGTACCGCTGGACTTCACCATCGGGAAACGATATAAAACCTTAATCATAACGGGTCCAAATACAGGAGGCAAAACTTCAGCACTGAAGACGGTTGGGCTGATCACCATTATGGTTCAGTCCGGTTTGCTGGTTCCCGTAGCGGAGGGCAGCCATTGCGCCGTTTTTGACGAGGTGTCCGTCGATATCGGAGACGGGCAGAGTTTAGAGCATGCCCTGAGCACATTCTCGGCGCATATCCGCAACATCCGCGACATTTTGCAGACGGCCGGCCGCTCCACGCTGGTATTGCTCGATGAAATGGCTTCCGGAACGGACCCGGGTGAAGGCGTCGGGTTGTCCATTGCCATTCTGGAAGAGCTGTTTCAACGTCAAGCAACGGTCGTGGTCACTACCCACTTTACCGAAATCAAAAATTTTGCCGATCGCACGGCAGGCTTTGAGAATGCCCGCATGGAATTTGATGCCGACACCCTCGAGCCGCTCTATCGCCTGCGGATTGGTGAAGCCGGTCACAGTTATGCTTTTGTCATTGCTGCAAAGCTGGGGATTCCGGAAGCGATCATAGCCAGATCTCGGGAAATCACGGAGGCGGGGACGACAAGAAGTATTGCGGCCTACAGTCATGAGGATAGCTCGGACACCGAAGAACGGGCCGCTGAACCAACCCCGGGTGAATACGATTCCTACCCTATCGAGGGTCCGGATCAACCCTTAAACGACAAGAACAAAGAAGACGAAGCCCCCGCCTCTTCCCTTTATCAGCTTGGAGATCGGGTCTATGTGCCATATTTGAACCGAAGCGGCACCGTTTATGAAACCATGGACGCTAGAGGGCATATCGGTGTCATGATTCAACAGGAGCGATTGAAAATCAACCATAAACGGTTAAAGCCCTACATTGCGGCTAAGGACCTCTACCCGGAGGATTATGATCTGGATATCGTCTTTGAAAGCAAAGAGAACCGGAAGAAGCGCAATTTGATGAAGCGCAAGCATGTTGAGGGATTGCAAATTGAAACGAAGCCGGAGTAGCAATGCCTGACTAAATAGTTTGGAACGATTATACGTACACGGATAATGAAATGAAGAACCATGAACCATATGTTGAAGGAGAGATAACGATGAACATACGTACCGAAACCGAGAATGATTATGAACGGGTCAACGAGCTGCTCACCCAGGCTTTTTCCAGTCAGGAAGAAGCGATCCTGGTACAACGATTGCGGGAAGACGGAGCTTTCGAAAGGGAATTGTCCATGGTGGCTGAAGAGGACGGGATCATCAAGGGGCATATTATGTTCAGCCGGGCCAGCCTTCTTCACGGCGGTCATACCCATCGGGTAGCTGCGCTAGGACCGCTGGCTGTGCTTCCGAAGTATCAACGCCAGGGGATCGGCGGGAAACTGATTGAAGAGGGGAAACGGCGGTGTCTCTCGCATGGCTATCCGCTTGTGTTTCTGTTCGGGCATCCGTCGTATTATCCACGCTACGGTTTTGTCCAGGCCAGAAACCATGGAATCGATATATCCCAATTCGCCGTTTCCGATGAGGTGTTCATGGTCGCCGAGCTTCAGCAAGGCGCACTTCATAACCTTCATGGCGAATTCCGTTTTCATTCCGCATTCGAAAATTTGGGGTAAACCGAAATTCATAGACCCGTATCATCCGAGTGGTTGGGCCCAGGCGGGGAATCCTTGGTGGCATTCAGCTTTCAATATGTTGTACAATAAAGTCTAAATGACTATTTGAAGGATGGTTTTCAACATGTATGTAGCTCAAGGTTGGCAAGATTACGAGGTCATCGACACCGGTGGCGGTGAGAAGCTGGAGCGCTGGGGCGATGTCATTCTAAGGCGTCCGGATCCGCAGATCATTTGGCCGATTGAACGTGAAGACGGACAATGGCGAAATGTACACGGGCACTATCACCGCAGTTCGTCCGGCGGCGGGCAATGGGACATGAAAAAGCAGCTGCCGGATCGATGGACCATCTCGTACGACCAATTGAATTTTCATATCCGACCGACCAATTTTAAACATACCGGCTTGTTCCCGGAGCAGGCTGCGAACTGGCGCTGGATGATGGACAAAATCGCTTCCGCCGGTCGTCCGATCAGCGTGCTGAACCTGTTCGCCTATACGGGTGGAGCTACCGTCGCTGCGGCCTCTGCCGGTGCTCAGGTCGTCCACGTGGATGCTGCGAAGGGGATGGTTCAATGGGCCAAGGAAAACGCGGCATTGTCCGGCCTGGCTGACCGCCCTATCCGTTATATTACGGATGACGTGTTTAAATTCGTTCAGCGGGAACAGCGTCGGGGAAACAAATACGATGCGATTATTATGGATCCTCCCTCTTATGGGCGCGGGCCAAGCGGAGAAACGTGGAAGCTGGAACAAAGCCTGTATCCATTTCTCGAAAGCTGCATGAGCATCGTATCGGATAACCCGCTGTTCATGCTGATTAACTCCTACACGACCGGCATCTCCCCGACCGTTCTGAACAACATGCTCACCATGACCATGAAGCCGAAGTACGGCGGATTGATCAGCGCAGGCGAAATCGGATTGCCGATCACCCGCTCCGGCATGAACCTGCCATGCGGCATCCTGGGCCGATGGGAGTCCTGATTCGATGAGCAGACGGGGACCAGCATCGTATCCGGCCGTGCCGATTCTATTCGAGGATAATCATGTGTTGGGCGTAACCAAGCCGGTCAACATCCCCTCGCAGGAGGATGCTACCGGCGATCCCGACATGCTGACCATTCTGAAACAGGACATCAAGGAGCGTTATAACAAGCCGGGGAACGTTTTTTTGGGATTGGTGCACCGCCTTGACCGTCCCGTGGGCGGAGCGATGGTATTCGCCAAGACGTCCAAAGCCGCATCCCGATTATCGGAGGCCGTCCGCAGCCGCAGCTTCCTTAAGCAGTATGTAGCGGTCGTTCACGGTGTTCCAGCGAAAACTTCAGGCCGGCTCGTGAACATGCTGTACAAGGATGCTAAAACCAACACCGTCCACGTTACCTCCAAAGGGACGGACGGAGCCAAGGAAGCCATTCTGGATTATACGGTGCTCCAAGCAGCGGAAGGCGTAAGTCTTGTCCGGATCGAACTGCACACGGGTAGACCACACCAAATACGCGTACAGCTCAGCCATGCGGGTCATCCGCTGTTCGGCGATCAGAAGTATGGAAGCAAGGTGAACAAGGCCGGCCAACAGATTGCCTTATGGTCCGTATTGGTCGGATTCCCTCACCCTGTTACCAAAGAGGACATCTCCATTCGTTCCATGCCGCCTTCCGTTTATCCCTGGAGTATCTTCAATATGGACCAGCTGGGATCGACATGACGAACCTATCAATAAATGTAAAAAACGAAATCCATCATTGGATTCGTTTTTTTGTATGTTTACGCCTAATGCATGACTATGTAACGAATAACAAATATTGTAATATTTTATCCCTCTATCATAATATATTATCCCTTTACTTTTAACAAAGAATGGCAAAGAATAGTAACTAGAATAGTTTAACATTTTTTAGTTTATTTGTACAATCATGGTATAATCCTCATCTTGGGGTTTATATAGATCACGGCTGCCGAGGAGGAGGATGATCAAGGATAATTCATGAATGGAGTCGCTAGCCGGTTCGGTCCTTCATGTTTTGTGCAGAGCAAGTAAACCCGCAGCATAAGGAGGTTTGATCAGCAACAGGAGTCCGCTGAATTTCAAATTAAATATTCAAGGAGGTATTTGTTATGGATCAGGTTCAGTGTCAAACAAATCACCGCTTGCATTTGAAACCGCTGTGGATTTTTTTAGGAAGCACACTGTTGTTTTTCACCATTATGATCATTACGGCAAGCAGCGTTTCCGCTCATGGTTATATCGAATCACCGGCCAGTCGTGGTTATAAGTGCAAGCTCGGCGAGAACGTCAACTGCGGCAGAATCATTTATGAACCGCATTCCCTGGAAGGGAAAGGAAACTTTCCGATCGGCGGACCGGCGGATGGCCAGATCACCGGTGCCGGTATCTTTACCGAACTGTATGAACAGACGCCAACCCGCTGGAGCAAAGTGAACATGAACGGCGGGCCGAACACGTTTAAGTGGGTGCTGACCGCAGCCCATGCTACATCCGATTGGAAATATTATATTACGAAAAAAGGCTGGGATTCCAGCAAACCCCTCGCACGCGCAGATCTCGAATTGTTCTGCTCCTTCAATGACGGCGGCAAACAACCGCCGAACACCGTAACCCATACTTGTAACGTACCTACCGACCGCACCGGGTACTATCTCATCCTCGCCGTATGGGAAATCGCCGATACGGGCAATGCCTTCTATAACGTGATCGACGTGAACCTGAATAACGGCAGCGGCAATCAGGACACGCAGGCACCGACCGTGCCGGCGAATCTGAGAATCACAGGTGTTACAAGCAGCAGCATTTCGCTTGCCTGGAACGCCTCTACGGATAACGTAGGAGTCACAGGCTATGAAATCTATCGAGGCTCCAATCTAGTGGCAACGGTATCCGGATCCACCCTGAGCCACACCGTTACCGGCCTGCAAGCAGGCACCTCCTATACCTTTACTGTAAAAGCCCGTGACGGAGCAGGCAACGTATCACAGGCGAGCAGCCCGCTAACCGCCAGCACATCAAATCCCGTTCCGGACACCCAAGCTCCGACGGCTCCTGCCAATTTACGATCTGCGGGATCGACGTCCACAAGCGTATCTTTAGCCTGGAACGGTTCCACGGATAACGTCGGAGTAAGCGGCTATGAGGTATATCGGGGCACCACACTGGTTACGACGGTGTCCGGCAGCACGCTATCCTATACAGTTAGCGGATTATCGCCAAACACGACCTATAGCTTTACCGTAAAAGCACGCGATGCGGCAGGCAACGTATCCCCAGCCAGCAATGAGCTGCAAGTCACCACGGCGGACGGCTCTGTACCGGAAACTCCGGCCTGGGCTCCGAATACTTCATACCAGCAGGGAGCTTTGGTCACGTATGGAGGCAAAACCTATGAGTGCCGCCAAACCCATACGTCCCTGCCTGGATGGGAACCCGCTAACGTGCCGGCTTTATGGCTGCTTAAGTCTTAACTTCATCAAAATATGCCAAGATTCATTTTTGATCACGTGACTAGAAAGCAATATTAGCAAAACAATGAAACCGCCCCCAAAGTCGGAGCTGCCACAGGCAGCCAGACATGGGGGCTTCTGTTCGTTCCATGCAGGATGCTGGATCAAAAATGCCTACGCCTCGACCAGAACCTCCTGCGGAGCCGTGCTGATCTTTCCTAACAAATAGACAAGCAGCTGTTGATTATGCGAGGATATGCGGTTCAGAATCCGGGAAAGGTACTCCTCCCTAACCTGTAATCCGCGCGTATATTCCTCGCGTCCTTTATAGGATATCGTCACCCAGACGATCCGTCTGTCATTTGCGTCCCGTTCCCGTTTGATCAATTCGTTCTTCTCCATCCGGTCCAATAGCATCGTTACGGCAGCCGGACTTGTAGCCAGGTAAGGAATGAAATCGGAAGGTTTCATCCGCTTCTGCTCAGCGAGCACTTCCAGCACCATGAGTTGCGACTCCGTCAATGTCGGGGCCAATCCGGCTTCCATATGGAGTTTATAATCCTTGGCCAGCTTGGACCACACCTTGGCGAATTCGGCAGTATGCATGTTTATCCCGTCCCTTCCGTTATGTCTGTCATGATCAAACATCGAAATACCATCTGAGTTTGCCGCACTGTACTCCGATGAATGAACTTCGGTTTGAGCCAGCGTCATGATTTTCATAATAGTTTATAGGATTAACTTTTCGCTGGACGCCAGCCAATATCCTTCTTTTTTCGTTAAAAAATATAATTTCCAATCAAGCGACAAAACCCGTCATGCCTTGTGTGACGGCGTTTCTCAACATTCACCTTACTTCGACAGCGCCAGACATATGTCAAATAGTATAAATTTAAACTTGCGTCATCCAACGCTAAATACAACAAAAGCACCCCGACAACCGTTCATCGAAGGTGCTTTCGTCCATTCATCTCAATTTAATCTGTATCCGAACTAAGGGAAAGGCTCGCTCTTGCCTAACCTTCTTTGCCTGACTCTGCATGAGGGAGACTGACCAAATCGACAATCTGCCCGTTCTTGCCGACATCGGCCAGTAGTTTACCAATCGATTTACGCTCCGCAATCGGAACTTTCTCCGTGTGAATCGGGAAAGCTTGCCCGTCTTCGCTATAAGCGTTAATCTGCAGCGGCTCGCGACAATAGAAAGCGCCGACAATGGCGCTGCCGTTAGGCTTCACCCGCTTGCCTTCCTTGAACTCAAACGTGGCCATGCCTTTTCCGCCGCGGCTTTGGGCCGGATAATCCAACAGCAAGCTTCGTTTGCCGTATCCAAGATCCGTGATGGTCAAAATCTCGCCTTCATCGTTCTCCACCCATAATGCCGCAACGACCTCGTCCCCGTCTCGAAGCTGGATTCCCCGAACCCCGCCGGAAACGCGTCCCATGGCATTGACTTCCTGTTCATTGAAGCGGATGCTCATCCCTTCTTTCGAGATCAGCACGATATCTTTATTGCTGTCACTCATAACGACCTGGATGATGCTGTCTTCCGCAGCTACCTTCGCAGCCGCAACCGCGCCAGACCGTTTGGTTACGTACTCCTTGAGATCTGTCCGCTTCACTTGCCCTTTGCGGCTCACGAAGACAAGCGATTTGCCCGCTTCGTCAAAGTTCGAAACCGGGATGACCGATACGATATGGTCCTCTTTCGGTACCTGGATCACGTTCACGATGGCTGTACCGGCATCTTTCCACTTGTATTCCGGAACTTGATGCACCGGCAATAAGAAGTATTGCCCGCGGCTCGTGAAGATCAGCAGATTCTCCAGGGTATTGACTTCAAACAACCGCGTGATGTAATCCCCTTCCTTGACGCCCGAGCTTTCCAGCTCACCGCCGCTGCGAGTGAAGGATAACATGCTGGTACGCTTGATATAGCCTTCATTCGACAAGGTTACGAGCACATCCTCGGCGTTAACAAGCACTTCAAGATTCACCTTGATCTCTTCCACTTCTTCCTGGATAACCGAACGCCGGTCGATGCCGTACTTCTCCCGAATTTCGATCAGCTCTTTGCGAATGACGCCAATCAGCTTCTTATCGCTGTCGAGAATCGCACGCAAGCCCTCGATTTTCTTTGTCAGCTCGTCCAGCTCTTTTTGCAGGGAATGAATTTCAAGGTTGGTAAGACGGTATAATTGCAGCGTCAGAATCGAGTCGGCTTGTCTCTCCGTGAAACCGAACATCCATTGCAGATTGTTCTGGGCATCCTGGCGATTCTTGGAGGCCTTAATAGCCGCTATCACTTCGTCCAGTATGTTGAGCGCCTTGACGAGGCCTTCCAATACATGAGCCCGATCCTCGGCTTTCTCCAGCTCGAACTGCGTCCGGTGTGTAACGACTTCACGCTGATGGTGGATATAGGCCGACAGCATCGCTTTAAGCCCCAGCTGCTGAGGGGTTTTGTTCACGATGGCAACCATATTGAAATTGTACGTAATCTGCAGGTCGGTTTTCTTGAACAAATAAGCCAGAATCCCGTTCGCGTCGGCATCCTTCTTCAGCTCCACGACGATGCGCAGCCCTTCCCGTCCGCTCTCGTCCCGAACCTCGGCGATGCCTTCGACTTTTTTCTCAAGACGAATATTTTCCATCGCCGTAACGAGTCTGGACTTAACAACCTGATAAGGAATTTCCGTGATGACGATCTGCTGTTTACCACCACGAAGCGATTCAATGTCCGTCTTGGATCGCAGATAGACCCGGCCTTTGCCTGTCCGATAGGCATCCAAAATGCCTTCGCCGCCCATGATGATACCGCCGGTCGGGAAGTCCGGGCCTTTTATGAACGTCATGATCTCGTCCAGCTCGATCTCCGGCTTCTGCATGACGGCAATGCACGCATCGATTACTTCCCGCAGATTGTGAGGCGGGATTTCGGTCGCGAAGCCCGCGGAAATCCCGCTAGCTCCGTTCACAAGCAGATTCGGGTACCGCGAAGGCAGCACAACCGGCTCCTTCGCCGTGTTATCAAAATTGTCCTTGAACAGCACGGTACGCTTCTCGATATCGCGCAGCAGCTCCATAGCAATCGGTGACAGCCTGGCCTCGGTATAACGCATAGCTGCTGCCGGATCATCGTCCTGGGAACCCCAGTTTCCGTGACCGTCCACAAGCACATGTCCCATTTTCCATGGCTGGGCCATCCGAACCATGCCTTCATAAATCGAGGAGTCCCCGTGCGGATGGTAATTACCCATGACATCCCCGACGGTTTTCGCCGATTTGCGGTATGGTTTATCCGGTGTGTTACCCGAATCGTACATGGCGTACAGAATCCGACGCTGAACGGGCTTCAGGCCGTCACGAACGTCCGGGATCGCCCGGTCCTGAATTATATACTTGGAATACCGGCCAAATCGGTCACCTACAACCTCTTCCAGAAATGCCGGCAAAAATTGCTCCGATAAACTCATTCATTCACCTTCTATTCCTCAAACTCCGCGAAGTTGACATTTTCAACGATCCACCGCTTGCGGGGATCTACCTTATCTCCCATCAGCGTAGACACGCGCCGCTCCGCTTTGGCGGCATCTTCGATTTGAACCTGCAGCAAGGTCCGTGTTTCCGGGTTCATCGTCGTTTCCCATAACTGCTCCGGGTTCATCTCGCCCAGTCCCTTGTAGCGCTGCAGCTCAAAATTTTTGAATTCCTTCAAATAATTAGCCAGCTGTTCATCCGTCCAGGCATACCGCACGGTTTCCAGCTTGCCGGATTTACTGGCGATTTTATACAGCGGAGGCTGCGCAAGATAGACGCGGCCTTCATCAATCAATGGCTTCATGTATCTGTAGAAGAACGTGAGCAGCAGCACCTGAATGTGGGCTCCATCCGTATCCGCATCGGTCATGATGATGATTTTCGAATAATTGCTGTCCCCGGCGGTAAACTCCGTGCCGATCCCCGCGCCGATCGCGGATACGATCGCACGGTATTCATCATTCTTCAGGATGTCGGCCAGCTTGGATTTTTCCGGGTTCATCGGCTTCCCTTTAAGCGGCAGGATCGCCTGGATCTTAGAATCCCGCCCCTGCTTTGCCGAGCCGCCAGCGGAGTCCCCTTCGACAATGAACAATTCGGTTCGGGAGAAATCCTTGGACTGAGCCGGCGTCAGCTTGCCGCCGAGATTGGAACTCTCGCTGCGCTTCTTGCCGCTGCGCATCTCATCCCTTGCCTTCCGGGCCGCTTCGCGCGCTTTGGAGGCCTGAATGGCCTTCTTCAGCAGCGTTTGGGCAACCTGCGGATTTTCCTCTAGGAAAATTTGCATCTTCTCGGTAACGATGCTGTCCACCGCGCTCCGCGCAGAGGCGCTTCCCAGCTGGTCCTTCGTCTGGCCCACGAATTCGACCTCAGCCATCTTGACGCTGATCACGGTCATCATGCCTTCCCGGAGGTCATTCCCCTCCAGATTCTTGTCCTTTTCCTTCAGAAGATTGTTCTTCCTTGCATAATCGTTCATGACGCGCGTATACGCCGTCTTGAAGCCCGTCTCATGCGTACCGCCCCCGCGCGTCGGGATGGAGTTAACGAACGAGGCCAGCGTTTCGGTATATCCTGCATTATATTGAAGGGCGATTTCGACTTCGATGTCATCCTTCTCGGCATAAAAATGGATCACATCGTGCAGCACGTCCTTGCCTTCATTCAAGAACTGCACGAACTGGCTTGCGCCGCCTTCATAAAAAAATTCTTCCCCATTCCCGCTCCGCTCGTCTTTCAAAACGATCCGGAGTCCTGAATTCAGGAAGGCAATCTCCTGTAAGCGCTCTGCAAGCGTGTCGTAGTTCAGATGCGTTCCCGAGGTAAATACGCGCGCGTCCGGTTTAAACGTGATTTTCGTCCCTGTTTTGTTCGTATTGCCCAGAACCTCAAGGCCGGTTACCGGTTCTCCGACATGCTCTTTTCCTTTTTTGTCCTGCCAGTATTCGAAGCGTTGGCGATGAATTTTACCTTCGCGGTAAATCTCCACTTCCAGCCACTCGGACAACGCATTGGTTACGGATGCGCCAACGCCGTGAAGGCCGCCGGACTTCTTGTATCCGGAACCGCCGAATTTGCCGCCGGCATGCAAAATCGTGAAGACCACCTGCGGCGTGGGAATGCCGGTCTTGTGCATCCCGGTCGGAATGCCGCGTCCGTTATCGTATACCGTCGCGGATCCGTCTTTATGCAAAGTAATTTCAATTCTCGAGCAGTACTTGGCCAAATGCTCGTCTACGGCGTTGTCCACAATTTCCCATACCAGATGATGCAGACCCGACGAGCTTGTGCTCCCTATGTACATGCCTGGCCGTTTGCGTACCGCAACAAGGCCTTCGAGCACTTGAATGTCGTCAGCATCGTATCCTGAACGGTTAGTACCGCCGTTCTTTGATGACTCTGCAAACATATCGATCTGTTCGACCATTCATGCTCCTCCTTCAATTTCACGTATCTCGTGTTTTCTATTTCTACATTCCAATATTTTAGAAGAACGCGGTTCTCTAAAAAATGCAAACAAATGTTTCATGCTTTGTCCATTTTAATTCAAGATATCCCTTCTCGTAAAGACACTGAATGCAACAATAACCGCACAAATCGCCCAAATGGCTAATACGGCAAGGGAAAAATTCAAGGTCATGCCCTCGATCGGCGGCAAATTGCCCGCTAAATAACTGGTCAAATTCAGGTTTACCATGAACAAATATTTGGCGCTGCTCCATGCCGACGCCATATTCGTCAGAATATTTCCGGCGATCAATGCCGCCATCATAATGACGATGCTGGCCGCCGTGCTTCGAACCAGGACGGATACCATAAAAGCCAGCATACCGACGCATACGCCGACAAACCAGACCAAACCGCCCTGCATCAGCAAATACTTCCACTGGGGCACCGCATGAACGCCGGACATATCCACGTCGGATCCGACAATTTGGAAACCCGTGAATACCGGGATGTCAAACCCCTTGTAGCCGAAAGCGAGACCCGAGATCAGGTAAGCGATGACAAAGGTGGAAACGACAATGAGCGACGTGAACATGATCAAGGCAACCAGTTTGCTCAGCAGCACTTTCCAACGCTTTACCGGCCTTGTCAGGAGCATCTTAATGGTGCCGGTCGTCCGCTCTCCGGAAACGATATCCGAAGCAATGGCCATGATGAGCAGCGGGATAAACAAGGATATTGCATTGTTCAGAAATTCCCGAGTGAACGTTACCCCGTTTGGTTGATTAGGATTCACATCATGCTGCAAATAATACTGCATCTGCTGAATAAAGATTTGCCGATATCGTTTCCATTCATCCGGCACCCTGCCGCTGCTAAGCGAATTCTCATTATCCGTGATCCGCTGCTGAAGCTCAAGCCGCCAGTCGCTGTTAAACTTCTCCCGGCTCCGTTCTGCGGACTTCATTTGGGCGTATGTAAACATGGGCACTAGGACGAGGAGAACCAGAAGAACCACATAAAACCGCTTACGCTTGATAATTTTGATGCATTCGTTCTTGATCAGGGGCAACAGATTACTCAATGCTCTCACCCTCCGTCATCTGCAGGAACAGCTGCTCCAGCGTAGGATTGATCCGATGAACCTCCCGGACCTGCACGCCAGCGCCAACCAGCCTTTCCACAGCCCTTGATGTATGTGCTGCATGCATACGGGTCACAACGGCATCCGGTGACATGCCTGCCAGTACATTATCGTCAAGCACATCCTCCGGGCGGTCCACGATCTCGCAATAATCCAGCTTCTGCAGAATTCGTTTGCCCTGCACGGCGGGATTCAGATCCCAGATGACATGATCGCTGCTGCCGGCAATCAATTCATCGACCTCGCCGACCGCAAGCACCCTTCCGCTGCTGATGATGGCTACCCGATCACATAACAGCTGGATTTCGCTCAGCAGATGGCTGGAAACAAATACGGCCAAGCCCTCCTCGGCCAACTGATGGATGAACTGCCGCATTTCTTTGATTCCCTTCGGGTCAAGACCGTTCGTCGGCTCGTCCAGAATGAGCAGCCTCGGCCTGCCGAGCAAGGCCTGGGCGATCCCCAAACGCTGCCGCATGCCAAGTGAATAAGTGCTTACCTTGTCATGGATTCTTCGATCAAGCCTGACCGTATCCACAACTTCCTGTATCCGCTGATCGTCAATGCCGGGCTGCATTCTCGCAAAATGCTCGAGATTTTCCCAGCCGGTCAAATACGAATACATCTCCGGATTCTCCACGATGGATCCAATATAGCGCAGCGCCTGCTCCTGCTGGCGGTTCACATCGTAACCGCAGACCTCGATCCTGCCGGATGACGGCTTGATCAAATCCACAAGCATTCGGATCGTGGTTGTTTTTCCTGCCCCGTTCGGCCCCAGGAACCCGAATATTTCGCCCGCGCGCACATCGAACGACACATCTTGTATAATCCATTTTCGACCGATTTTCTTTTTTACATGCTGGACGGATAGTACGATTTCCTGCGCTTGTTCATTCATCGATTTCCATCTCCCCACCTGACATCCTCTTCATGCTACAGCATACCTTCTACAATTCGATCCGCGATGGCCTGATATCCTGCCCCGTTCGGATGGAAATGGTCCGTGGACAGATACTCGCTGAGCTTATGCTGAAACAGATCGAATGTCGGGACAAGCGTCATATTGGGATCGCGGTTTACGAGCTCCATGACCGCATGATTCCATGCTGAGACCACGACATTGCCGGGTATCAGCAATTCTTCCAAATCGGAAAAGGGATGATACAAGCCGATATAAACAATTCGGGCATCCGGATTAATGTCCCGAATCTTCTCAAGAATCGTCTGCAAGCGTTCGGAGGCCTGCGGCAATGCGCCCATCAGCATGGCTGGATCGAGCTCCAGCTCGCCGGCATCCGCCGCCCCCTCCATCAGCCCGCTTCCTTGAAAGATATCATTGCCTCCGATAGACAGCATAATGACGTTGGCTTCCTTCAAGGCATACTGTATTCCCTTGTCGTCCAGCTTAGGGAGAAGTCCCTCGGTGGTCATTCCGTTTATCGCCAGATTGGCCAGCAGGCTGGCCGTTCGTCCATCGCCGTTCAATTGTTCGACGCTTCGGCGGACAAAACCGCCCCCGCTACTGTCCCCCGTTCCCTTGGCAAGCGAGTCTCCGATCGCCGTCACTTTCAGATCATTGGGCAGAACCGCTTCCGGAGCCCGTTCCGGCTTCGGCGGCGCAGTCTCTTGGCCTGGAGCGGCGGATTCGCCGCCGGTGAGCAAAGGCTGCCCTTGAGGATCATTAATATCCTTAAACGCATACACGAAACCGAATATAAGCACAATCGTTACGATAATCGACACGGAGGCCGTGATACGCCATATCCATGCAGATGACTTCATGACATTCCCCCTACAAAAAATCCTCATGTACATTACCTTAAGACTTCTATAAAAAATTTGCAAATCAAAACACGCAAAGAAGACTGCCCCGGACGCAGTTTTCTGCGCGCCCGGGGCAGCCCTATCGTGTGAAACAAGATCCGTGCTTATTGGCTGATGAATTCTTGAACCCAGTATCCGTTGTAATATCCCACACCGATCATGGTGAAATTAGGAGACAGGATATTTTCGCGGTGACCTTGGCTGTTCATCCAGGAGTTCATGACTTCCTGCGGCGTGCGCTGTCCTTTAGCGATATTCTCGCCGGCATAGCCGTAAGAAATGCCGTAAGCCTTCATCATGTCGAATGGAGAGCCGTGCGTTGGCGAAGTGTGGCTGAAATAATTGTTATTGCTCATGTCCTTCGCTTTGTCCAGTGCTACCGTTGTCAGCTTGGCATGCACCGTGAGCGGCTTCAGGCCAGCTTTCGAACGCTCTGTGTTCACCAAGTTGACAACTTCGGAAGCAAAATTCGATTGCTCCGTTGTGCCCGCAGATTTGGAAGGCTGGGACGGAGTCGTAGATGGCTTGCTTGCTTCTGGCTTGCTTGCTTCTGGTTTGCTTGCTTCTGGTTTGCTGGTCTCAGGCTTGCTTGTTTGAGGTGTCTCAGCCGGCTTATTCGCCTGAGGCTTTTCCGTTTGCGGTTGTTGGACGACCACCCATTTAAACTGCGACTCCAAGCCTTGGCTCTCCAGGAATTTCTGGATCTTTTGTTGCCAGTTTACATAATTATTGCTATCAGCAGGTGCAGCCGAAGCCGTTGTCGGCAGCATGATGCCGACCGCCAATACAGCCGCGATGCTGCCGCCTGCGATCTTCTTTATCCAATGGTTGTTCATGAATACTCATCTCCTATGCTCATAGTTGTAGAGTTTGCTTGACCGCCGTTCTAAGATGTTGAACTTGAAGGGTGTGGGACGGTCAGGCATTGGTTACATTTTTGTAATCAGCTACGAACACATTGTAACACATTTGATACCTTCGGCAATCCTACAATTGTTGGAAAGGAGTCCTGTGAATTCCTAATTTATGCTCAGGGCCCCAGAAACCAATACCGGTCCTGAACGAATGACTTCCTTGTATCTTTGATAAGCGGGTAAAATCTTCTAAACTTCCATATAATCTAGGTCAAAACAAGAAAAAACCCACCCCGAAAACGGGGTGGGTTAATGAAAAGGCCCAGGCTACAGCTTTTTGCTGAACTGGTAACCAGCCTTTTCAAATCCAATATGTTCATAAAATGCATGTGCGGGAGCAAGTTCTTCCCGGTTGCCGCTTGTGAGAAACAAGAGGTGGCTACCATGCTGTCTTCCCCATGTCTCTGCACCGCGAATCAGTCGTTTGCCAATTCCTTGGCCGCGGTAGCTTGAGGTTACAATAACCGAAGTAATTTGAGTGACCGGTTCGGTCATAGTGAAGGATTTGACTTGACGAAGCATGATCATGCCGACGACGTCTCCATCAACCTCGGCAACCAGGTTGCCGTATAACGGGTTGTCGTTCATGGACTCCATCCGTTCACGCATGACGTTGAGCGTGGTCGGATAATTCAGTTCTCGCATCAAGGATGTGACAGCTTCCAAATCATTCTTCTCAAAGTTTCGAATCAGCAGTGCAGGCGCAGAAATTACGCTTTCGATGCTCATTATACCCTCATGCTTCCCTTCTTCTATGAATTCTGAGTAAACTCTACTTCTATTTTGTAAGTTTATGAAGAAGATTGCAAGTATCAAGCGACATTTTTTTTACATTTGTGTCCGTTTTGTTAAACCTTTGTTAAGCCGTTTTTACAAAAATCGGTATTGTGCTTCGATCAGCCCATGATATGTCCCCTGCTTCTGCATAAGCTGGTCGTGATTTCCTTCTTCGATGATCTTCCCGTGATCCAGCACGACGATATGATCGGCATGACGGATCGTTGACAAACGGTGCGCCACGATGAAGGAGGTACGTCCCTGAAGCAGCACTTTAAGGGCACTCTGGATTTTTAATTCCGTCTCGGTATCGATACTTGCCGTTGCTTCATCCAGAATCAAAATGCGCGGATCCGCAAGGAGCGCCCTCGCAAAGGATAGCAGCTGCCGCTGCCCCATGGACAGCATGTTACCGCGTTCCTCGACCTCGGTATCGTAGCCGCCCGGCATCTGGACTATAAACTCATGGGCGCCCACAGCCTTGGCCACGTCTTCAATCTCCTCATTGGTCGCATCCAGGCGGCCAAAGCGGATATTATCCCGAATCGTACCCGAGAATATGAAGGTATCCTGCAGAACGATGCCGATCTGATTTCGCAGGCTTTCCACCGTCACCGATTGGATATCATATCCGTCGATGGTTAATTTGCCGTCCGTAATATCATAAAAACGGCTGAGCAGATTAATGATGGTACTCTTGCCTGATCCGGTATGCCCCACCAGCGCAATCGACTGGCCAGCCTTCACGTCCAGATTGATGCCTTTGAGAGCCTGGCGTCCTTTTTCGTATTCAAACACCACATTCTCCAGCTTGATGTCTCCTTTAATGGTCGGCAATTTCTTCGCGCCAGGCTGATCATCAATGCTCGGCTTCTCGTCTATGAATTCAAATATACGTTCGGACGATGCCATCGCGACTAGCAATTGGTTATACATTTGGCCAAGCCGGTTGATCGGCTCCCAGAAGTTCCCGACATATTGGGTAAAGGCAATCAACAGACCGATCGTGAGCTCGCCTTGCTGAATCAATACGGCACCAAGCCAGAACAAGATCAGGGAACCGAACCCCCCGGTAATCTCGATAAGAGGCCCAAACCCTTGGTTCATGGCCGACGCCCTATCCCATGACTTTTTGCTGTCCAGGTTCATGTTATCGAAGAATTTCATGTTCTCTTCTTCCTGCGTGTAGGCCTGCGTAACCCGGATCCCCTGAATGGATTCGTTCAAGTGGGAGTTAATCCGCGAATTCCGGATCCTTACTTCCTGCCATGCGCGCCGGATGCGCACACGGAGTTTCGTAGAGATAAAGAACATGATCGGTACCGTCACGATCACGGCCAGACCAAGCTTCCAGTTAATCAACAGCAGGATGACTACGATACCGACCAGCTGCACGCAGTCGATGATCAGATTGACAACCCCGTTGGTAAACAAATCCTGCAGGGAGTTGACATCGTTCGTAACGCGAACCAGCACGGATCCCGCCGGACGCTTGTCAAAGAAATTAAAGGATAGGCGCTGTATATGCTGGAACAAATCGGCGCGCAGGTCATAGATAACTCGCTGACCGATGATATTCGTAAACTTGATCCGGAATATCCCGGCTACCCATTGAATGATATACATCGCCAGAACGGCGATCGTAATCTGATACAGCAGGGTCAGGCTCGGATTTCCTTCCTTCGGGTCAATGGCCTGGTCAATAGCCAAGCTCGTCAGGAACGGAATGGCAAGCTTCGTAATCGTGCCGATAATCATCATGAGGCCGATCAACGGGAGGATCTGTTTGGCATATGGTTTCATATACGAGATCAGACGCGTCAGCTGCGTCCAGTTAAACGGCTTCTCGATCGCATCGTCGTCCTTGTATACAAAACGTTCATTGGTTTCTTCCGAAGGCTTCCGCGGCCTCGGAATCTTTTGCTTCTGATGCGGTTCAGTATTTACATTGGCGTTCATGCTTGCACCTGCCCTGGCGTACCTCCTGCTTGAGCTTGCTTCGCAATCAGGTCCGCATATTGTATTTTGTACACATCCTGGTAAGGTCCCGGCACCGCAATCAAATCGTTATGCTTGCCGCGCTGCACGACTCTACCTTCATCCAGAACGAGAATTTCATCCGCATGACGCAAGGAAGAAATACGGTGAGCGATAATAAAGGTCGTTCTGCCGTTCATGACTTCCTGGAAACCGGATTGGATTTCATGCTCTGTTTCCATGTCCACTGCGCTGGTGGCATCATCCAGGATCAGGATTTTCGGGTCCTTCAGAAGGGCACGGGCAATCGCGATCCGCTGCTTCTGTCCGCCGGAAAGACCCATCCCCCGTTCACCGACAATGGTATCGTAGCCATCCTTCATTTCCATAATGAAGTCATGAGCCTTGGCCAGCTTGGCTACCCGAATGATTTCATCCATGCTAACGTCCTTCATCCCGTAAGAAATATTGTTGCGGATGCTGGACGAGAACAGGAAGGTCTCTTGGAAGACCGTTGCAATCTGGCTGCGCAGACTCCGTACCTTAATATCGTTGATGTTCACGCCGTCTAATTTGATGCTGCCCTGATTCACGTTATAGGCATGCATCAAGAGCTGGATAATGGTTGACTTCCCCGAACCTGTTCCCCCCAGCAAACCGATCACGGAGCCGGGACGAGCATCCAGATTGATATCTTTGACAGCAGCCATCTTGTTGCCGTAAGCAAAGGTGACATTGTCGAACACGACATGACCCTTCACCTGGCTTGGCACCAAATCTACCGCACGCTCACGGTCTTCGACATCAATGGGCTGATTCAACAGCTCCAGCACCCGTTCACCCGAAGCCTTCGACTGCGTATAGTTGTTAATGTGGAACCCGATCCCCCAAAGAGGTCCGATTATGTACCAAATTAAAGTGAAGAATGCTGCCAGTTCCCCTACCGTCATCGAACCTTGAATAACCATGGCGCCCCCGACGGCAAGCAAAATGACGACGCTGACATTCGCAAAGAGCTCCATCATCGGGAAATAACGGGCCCACAGGGAAGAGGCGAATATCTGATTGGTTTTGTAACGCTCATTCCGTTCGGAGAATTTCTCCACTTCGTGAGGCTCGCGAGCAAAGGATTTAACGGTACGAACACCCGTAATATTCTCCTGCACCGCGGTAGTCAGCGAGCTGAGCGCCAGGCGCATCTCCTGGAACGCCGGATGGATCTTGGACTCGAATTTCAGAGCTGCGAACACCAGAAATGGCATCGCTACCAAAGTAACCAGCGTCAATTTCCAGCTGATGGTGAACATCATGATGGAACCGAAAGTCACCATCAGTACGAGGTTGAGGAGTTGGGCAAAACCGAAGCCGATAAACATCCGGATTGCTTCCAAATCCCCCGTCAGCCGCGACATCAAATCCCCTGTCCGAGCCGTGTCGTAATAGCGGAACGATAGAAATTGCAACTTTTCATAGCAGGCGTTTCGCAACGAGTAAGCCAGGTAATTCCCCAGCCTCCCTCCAAAGAATCCATGCAAAAACTGCATGAAAGCTTTAAGGATGACCACGCCCAGCGCGGTGAGTGCCAGCTGTGGTACGATGCCGTAATTCTCCAGCTTGATTGCATCGTCAATCAGCACTTTTAACAGCTGCGGATAGACAAGACCTAAAGCGGTTGCAATCGCCAGACACAGAATGGAAAGAAAAAGATAACTTCGTTTCTCCCAAAAGAAGCCCTGCAGTTGCCTGAGAACATTCATGTTTATCCTCCTTTGGATTTTTTACGTTCAGGTTATGTAGCATTTATGAAGTTTATCATCGACCCGAACCCGCGGCAAAGAGAGAAAACCGTCATAAATGAGCCAAAAGGACCTAAAGGGGGCAAATAGTATAACTTATCATTGTTTCATGATGAAATCATCGGGAATTCTCATCATTACTAGGGGATATAATCACATTGTCAGTCCCTTCAACCGTTAGGCTTTATCCGCTATTTTCGACTTTTTTGAACATGCTTGAAAAAGGGTAATATCCTAAGCTGGTTTCATCCTATTCACGTTCGCTGCAGCGGATAAAAATATGCCATATCGTCCTGTGCCGCTTTCATCAGAAGAGCGGTCCATCGATAATAATAGGACGAAAGACGCCCCGCCACGGATGGCATATGGGACGTCTTTCGATGGTTCAACATGTGATTGGCGTTCATTCATCCGGTAAAAAGGGAACGGGCCTTACCGGAAGTCTGCACTCATGCTGCTATTCTATTGCAACTCTTGCTTCATGCTGACGGGAATGTTCCGTCTTTACTGCGCTGACTTCATCATGGTTTCCAAATCATCCGCCAGTTGACGCCACATCAACGGAGACTGGCCGTCCTGCAGCGAACCCAGTATGGCAGCCATGGATTCCTTCAGCTGTTCCTCCAAAGCGGATACATGATGCTGCAGTGAACGTTCGCTCATTCGAACATAGTGGTCCGTCAGCTGCTCTTCCCGCAGGCCGACCACACCCGCCACGGCTTCCTTCACTTTCGGCTCAGCCGCTTCGCGCAGCTTGGAACTTCCGCCGCCCTCAAAGAAATGTTTGGGATTCTTAAAGGTCGACCAGAAGGTTAACCATTCCCCTTGGATTTGCAGCTCCGTTTCTTCCAGCTCCGGCGGTGCCCAGTCCGGATCCCGGCGTATGGCCAGTGACAGACCCTCGGCCATGCCGTTGATATCGGCTGCGGCCTTAAATGCCGCAGCTTCGGTTAATTTGCGGCCGGCCGTCTCCAAACGAAGCGTGGTGGCCCATAATTCCTGATCCAGCTCTACGGACATCGTCCGCATCAAATCACGCCCGCAAGCCGCAAATGCCGATTTCAAATGGCCTGCATCCTCCCGAAGCACGGAAGGATTAAACGACTCCTGAAAAAAGCGGTTCATGGCATAATCCAGCCGCTGCCGCACGTGAAACAGCAGCTCGCTGCTTTCTTGACCGATGTCGCGGGCCATTTCCTGCTCCGCCAAAGCGTTTAGGCGGGCCATGGCTTGGTTTTGCACCACTTCCAGCTCCCCGATTTTCCGCTTGCGCGTGGTCTCATCCTGAGCGGCCATTTCAGCCCACCCCCGGATACGGTCCCTTACAGAAGCGATCTCATCATAACCGGCACGCTGGGACAGCCTTGGCAGCTCTTCCACCGCAAATCGGCCCAGCGCTTTTTCGAAAACAGGGAATCCCGATGCCTGCAATTTCTCCTCGTCCCCTTGCCGCTTACTGTCCAGCGCAGCCAGACTGGAGACGGGGAAGATATGCGGGCTGCCTACGCCGCTGGCTGTAAGATTGGTGCGCACATGCTTCACCACCTCATTCAGCTCGTCTTCGGACTGAGCTAGATCAGCCGCATTGACGATAAAGAACATTTTATCCAGGGCAAAGCTGTCTTTGACCCTGCCCAGCTGGGACAGGAATTGCCGGTCCGCTTTGGAGAAGGCATGGTTGTAATACGTTACGTAAACAATGGCATCCGCATTCTTAATATAGTTGAAGGTGACGCCGGTGTGCCGGGCATGCAGGGAATCCGCTCCCGGCGTATCCACCAGCACGATCCCTTGCTCCGTCATCGGACAGCTGTAATACAGATCGATCCCGTCGACAAAACAGGATTTGGTTTCGTCCGCCACGTATCCCCGATATTCGGCCAGTTCTACCGTTTCCGTCGCGCCCAGCCTGGGCTCCATCTCATCCCAACCGGAAGCGGCAGCCTTCAGGAACCCGTAATGCGGCAGTCCCGCCGGGTGAATTCCGGCCGGATTCAAACCGTCAGCCACGCTCCGCCAATTGGCCGGATTCGGTTCTTGGAGACCCAGCACGCCGAAGGAATACTTCAAATCGTCCCACCACATATCGCGGCTCTTCATACGCACATCTGCGGTACCATGAGATCTTCCTTCGGCCGGTGCCAATATGCGGTTCACCGCCGCCGTTGTCGGATGCGGCGATACCGGCAGGACCGACTCGCCCAGCAGCGCATTGGCGAAGGAGGACTTTCCGGCGCTGAACGCTCCGAACAGCGCCAGAGTGAACGAGCCGCCCGCAAGCGCATCCGCGCGGGCGGTCAGATCCCGCGCGGCCGATGCCAGCGCGGGGTGCGGCGCCAGCAGGGCCGCCGCTGCGCGCAGCTCGGCTGCCGCGGCCTCAAGCCGCTGGCGCCGCTGCGGTGCCGCCGCCTGCGCAGCG
>NZ_AEXS01000062.1:0-7013 GCF_000204455.1 Paenibacillus sp. HGF5
TTCTGGATGAGCCGACCAACGGCCTGGATCCGTCCGGGATACATGAAATCCGGGAGCTGATCAAGAATATGCCGCGCCAATACGGCATTACCGTGTTGGTATCCAGTCACCTGCTGGGCGAGGTCGAGCAGATGGCGGACAAAGTCGGCATTATTCGCGAAGGAAGGATGGTGTTCCAGGATACGATCGACAATCTGGTATCCACGGCGTCCAGCGGTTTCCGCTTATCGGTATCCGAGCCTGAGGCAGCGTTTGGACTAGCCCTAGACTTAGGCTGCGAAGGCGTCCTGCGGAACCAGATGCTGGAGCTGGAGAGCATGCAGGATGCCAAAATCGCGCAACTCGTGAAGCGCCTGGTAGAGAACCAGCATGCGGTATACCGGGTGGAAGAGCAGCGGAGGTCGCTGGAGGATATCTTCATGCAGATCGTAGGGGAGGGAAGCCGGGTATGATGTTCCGTGCGCTTTCCGCCGATTGGCTGAAAATCCGAGGCAAGGGCATCTGGTTTCTCGCTGCGCTCGGTCCCGTCGGGCTGGCAGCGATGCAAGGGCTGAACTTCGGACTTCGATACGATTACCTGATGAAATCCTACGCGGCGGATCCTTGGGGCGGACTGCTGGAGAACGTGCTCTTCTTTGTGCCGATTGCCCTGTTCCTCGGGATCACGCTGGTCTGCTCGCTGATGGCCAACGTGGAGCATCAGCTGAGCTCGTGGAAGCAGCTGCTGGCACTGCCTATCTCCAGAACGGCGGTATTCAGTGCTAAGTTCGTGCAGGCTTTCCTGATTCTCTGCGTATCCTGTCTCCTTCTGTCAATCAGTACCGCCGTCCTCGGCATCGTACTGGGGATGGGGGCAGATCAAATGCCGTATGTCGATCTGCTGCGCATTGGGTTTGTGCAGTTATTCGCGGCGCTTCCCATGCTGGCCTTTCAACTGTGGATGTCTTTGACGCTTAAGAACCAGGGGATCGCGGTCGGGATCGGGATTACCGCCTCGGTCGTGTCGATGTTCGCCCTGCAGTTTCCTGATTGGATGCCGCTAAAATGGCCGCTGCTGGCTTACATGGGGCCGGGAGAATCACGCGTCATCGGAGCGGGTTTGCTGCTGGGCGCGGTGATCGCATGCGCTGGCCTGATTCATTTTAACCGAAAGGATGTGGACTAAGATGGCATCCTATCTAAGAGCGGTATCCGCAGAGTGGCTTAAGCTGTCGAAATCGAAGCTGTGGCCGCAAATCTTCCTGTGCGCGGTCCTGGTCATGCTGCTCGGCATATTAAACGGAAAGCCTGAGGAGCTGGCGCCTTGGGAATATCTGATCAGCATTATGATCATTCTGCATGCCATGCTGCTGCTTCCGATTCTGACGGGGATATTCAGTGCCATGGTATGCCGGTATGAGCATTCGGGCGGGGGATGGAAGCAGCTGCTCGTCCTGCCGGTTTCACGCGGCGCCGTCTATTTTGCGAAATTCTCGGTGGTCGCCATGCTGCTGGCCGTCGTGCAGTTACTGTTCATGGGCGCCGTGCTGGGAGCCGGGTTGATCCACAAGGTGGATGCTCCGATTCCGTGGGAAATGCTGCTGCGTTGCCTACTTGGCGGTTGGGTTGCCTGCTTGCCGCTTGCCGCGCTGCAGCTTGGGGTTTCAACGGCCTGGAGCAGCTTTGCCGCTCCGCTGGCATTAAACGTCGTATTTACCATACCGAACATGCTGGTAGCCAACTCGCAGACGTATGCTCCTTACTATCCGTGGACGCAGCCGTTTCTTGCGATGATGCCGGCAGGTCAAGCCGATTTCGGCGCATTCAACCTGCCGTTCGAAAGCCTCATGACCGTCGTGGTGGGAGGGTTTCTACTGTTCTTTCTCGCGGGCTTCGTCTATTTTCAGCGGAAAGAAGTGTAACTCTTCAGAACTGGATTTCAAAGCTTGGTTTTATGAAAAAGAGCTGCCCCGGGCCCTTACGGCCTATTGGAGCAGCTCTTTTTATATATTCCTATGTGTAACGAACCCTTCCTTTTGCTATTGAGGCAAATCCACCCACACATAAGGGGTGTCAGCGGCCTTCAATCCATACTCGATAACCGTGATGACGGCGACCGTTTCTGCCGGGTTGACGGCAGGCTCGCCCGTTTCGAAGAAATTCACCAGATTCTCGATGAACAAGGCAAAGAAATTCGAATTCGCGGTGACTTGCTTGAAGCCCCCGTCGCCATTCTTTATCCCCAAGGTAAAGGGACAATTATCCCCAAGATGATTCACGGTGGCTTGTCGCCCGTCTCCGAATTCGATCAGCAGGGCAGGGGAGTCAGGCGTTCCGATATACATCACCCGTTTCGGGCTGGTCCCCATCAGGCTGACGATCGGCTCGATTTGATGGATCGAATAATTGGCGAAGGCGCCCGGTCCCCAGCTGCTGATCGTTTGTATATCGCTTCGGTCCAGCTCGTGGTATTCGCTGGCAAAACGCAGGGCGGACGTCGAAAACATCGGCGTTCCGTGCTTTGCCGCCAGGTCGAACAGGCGGATGGCCGTTTCGCGGTCAGGCGCGAACGTTTTGTCGATATAGGTCGGCTTGCCGGACTGCAGCGGCAGCTGGGACAGCTCCTCATGGAATTCCGGATTGTCCGGGGACAGCACGATCAGGTAATCGCTGCGCTCCACCACCTCTTCGATCGTGGGCAGCAGCTCAATTCCAAACTCCTTGCTCCAGGCGGCGTTCGTGAGCCCGTTCTCTTTGTCTCTCTTGCCGTAGGCGTACATGACCTTCATGGCATGTTCCGATGCCTGCTCAATCCACCCGGGATATTTGTTCGCGTGGAACTGGTCCAAATGCAGGTCGATGAATCCGATTTTTTTCATGGTAAAGGGCCTCCCTGGCGTTCGAACTATAGGTTATAGGCTGTTCTGGGCAACGGGCTGCAGCGAAACCTCCGCGCCTTGGTCGGACGAGTCGTAAATTGCCTGGATGATCTGGGAGGAGAGGATGACCGTATCGATATGCGAAGGCTGTTTCTCCCCGGTTTGAATGCAGCGGATGAACCCGTCGATCTCATTCTGGAACATGCTGCCGAGATTGAATTTCGGCGTGGTTTCGATCAATGCGCCGTCCTCCGTGGTGTAGAAGGTGAAGTCCGCGCCGTATTTCAGCCGTATGCCGCCTTTATCGCCGAGGAAGTCGATGAACATTTCTTCGGCGCCGATATTTTGCGCCCATGCGCCGTTCAGGGAAATGGTCGGACCTTCCGTGCGCACGAGGGCCGTGACAAAATCGTCGACGTCATACGTGCCGTCGTATTTCGGCGGACCTGCCCACATTTTGAGGAAGGTGTAATTCTCCATGTCTTTGCCCAGCTTGCAATAAGCCTGACCGGAGACGGTCTTCGGCTTCGGATCGCCCGTACAGTACATCACGACATCGAGGAAGTGAACGCCCCAATCGATCAGCGCGCCGCCGCCGGCAATGGCTTTGGTCGTGAAGGCGCCGCCGAGACCCGGGATCGAACGGTGGGAACGGAAGCTGGCATATACGTGATACAGCTCGCCAAGATCGCCGTTTTGGATCATTTTTCTGATTCTGTTTACGCTTTCATTGTATCGGTTGACCACCCCGATATTGAGCGTTTTGCCCGTTTCGTGCTGAACCTTCTGCATCTCCAGCGCTTCCGCGTAGGTGCGGGCTGCCGGTTTTTCGCATAATACATGCTTACCTGCCCGCAAGCAATCGATGGCGATGGAAGCATGGACGTCATTCGGCGTACAGATCGATACCGCGTCAACCTCAGGGTCGTTCAGGATTTGGTTGTAATCTTCGATGGCTTGGCCGCATTCGTATTTGGCGACGGCGGCATCGGCCCGGTCCTTCAAGATATCGCAGAAATATTTGATCTCGGCATCTTCGTTGGCCATGTAGGCGGGGATATGGGCACTGTTCGCAATCGTGCCGCAGCCAATCACGGCAATTGTAATTTTGTTCATCGGTTCTCCTCCAAAATCGTGGATTGATGATGCAGTGATGACATGAGCCTATCGCTGTATTCTTCGTTATTGCTTGCCCCGAGTATAGCATGTGAGCGATCGCTTCGATTTCACTATCGTGTTTATTTATTGGATTATCGTACCGAGGCGCTAGTCCACGGTTTTAAAAGCGTTCTTCTTATAGTAAGCGGGGGTCGTTCCCGTGTATTTCTTGAAAATGCGGCAGAAGTATGGAAGCTCGTTAAACCCTACCTTGAAGCACACGTCGGTTACCGTCAGCTCGGGCTCCGTCAGCAGCCGCATCGCCATTCGTATCCGGTAGTTGGCCAAATACTGGCTGAAGGTCCAGCCTGTCACTTCCTTGAAACGTCGGCAAAAGCTCGTTCGCGACATCATCGTCCGCGCGCAGAGATCCTCCAGCCACAGGGGCTGATCGAAGTGGTCGTGGATATATTGAACGGATTCCAATATGGGCTCCCGATATGGGGCGCTGCCCGCGGTTACCGATATATGCTTGCCTTGCTCGGCATGCTCGCGGTTCACGATCGCCAGCAGCTTCAGCAGATTAGCCTTCAGCAGAATATCGAAGAATGGGCCCCGGCCTCCGAACTCGTTCAGCATTTCGGTCAGGAGTTCCTTTACGGCGAGGTCGCTGCCGCCGGTCAAGGTGATTTTGAGCGGGACGCGGTCTTCGGTCGTGACAAAAGGCTTGATGAAGGAAAGGTCGAACAGCTGCGGCTCGTCCGGCATTCCCTCCAATCGTTCGTTAATGAAGGCCGGCATGAATTCGCACCCGAGCACCTCCAGCTCTTTCCCGGGAATCATCTCCACGCGATGGAC
This sequence comes from Paenibacillus sp. HGF5, assembly GCF_000204455.1. Classification (NCBI taxonomy): domain Bacteria; kingdom Bacillati; phylum Bacillota; class Bacilli; order Caryophanales; family Paenibacillaceae; genus Paenibacillus; species Paenibacillus sp. HGF5. The sequence goes on from NZ_AEXS01000062.1 coordinate 4,815, forward strand.
GCTATAAGGAGGGAGCACGAATATATTGCCCTGGACCATCCGGTATTTTTGGCCATAGAGCGTATGGATGAATTCGCCTTTGCTGACATACCAGATTTGAAGATAGTCATGCATATGATCGGATAAACTCCCGAACTTTTCGGTAATGCGGTACATTTTGCAGGGCAGGCCATTCGCCATCTCCAGCTCCGACGTAAAGTAGGCGATTCCTCTTCGGGTGCATTCGGCGATATCCGGTTCCAGCCAGTGAATAGCCATCGTTTCTTTCCTCCTCACGTACGTTTCGATCCTGTTATTCATAGCATAACTGATTAAGGACATGAAGGAAGAGAAAAAGTTGAAAAAAGTGAGCTGTTTATGCGCATTCCGTCCATGATTGATGTGATGAGGAGTCCCAGGGTAAGAGTACGGCAAGAGGAACGTTAGATAGTACGAAGAAAGTGGAGGCATTATTTATAAATATCCAACAGTATGCATGGAGAGCGTGCAGCGTAAAGAGCCGAGGTATCCTGAAACACAGGATTAACCTCGGCTCTTTTTGCCTTACGGGCAAAACTCCTTCAGCATCTGCTCCTTCACTTCTTCAATGGGGAAGTGCAGGGGATAGGTGGATATCATCAGCATGATGCCCTGAAGGGTAGAAGAAAAGTACAAGGAGCGCTTGCGCGGCTCGGGTACTCCGAGACTTTCGAATATGCGGCATTGTATCTCAAATTGCCGTGCAGCCTCTTCCACAAGACGCTTGCTGTAGGGAAACAGCTCTTGATCCGCTTCGGGCTGAGTTTGAAGATGCAAGTAAAAACGGAATACTTCCGGCTGCTGATAGACGTTGTCGATGGCTTGCTCCAAAATATATTTCAGCTGATCCGCAGGTGCTTGGAGTGAAGCGGAATTCTCCATGACTTCGGCAACGCTTGCGATTCGCTCCTCGACCATAGCGGCAAGCAGTCCTTCCTTGCCTGAAAAATAATTATAGAGCAGCCCTTTGGATGTGCCGGCTTTCTTGGCTACATCGCTAATGGAAGTGGCATGGTACCCCTGATGGATAAACAAATCCATGGCGGTTTCCAAAATCTTCTCTTTTGCCATCTGGCGTATGCGTTCGTTCTCGCTGGGTGAGCGTGGCATGAAATCTTCATTCCTTTACGAATGGGGTGATATGAAGGGATAACTCCTCCGGATGCGTTAGCGTGACCATGTGATCCGCTCCGGCGATGGTGGCAAATCGAATGCTCGGAACCCTTCGAAATTGTTCTCCAACCTGCTGGTTATCGGTCAGTTCATGATCTCCTATGATGAACAGCGTTCTGGCCGAGATATCCTGTAATCGGTCCATCGCCGGCGGCTCCGGCCAAACCGAGTCAAAGGTGGACCAGGTAAATGTCCGCTCGAAATGGTGGCGAAGCATTTGGACCATCAGCTCCCGCTCGGCGCGGTTCCTTGTAATTTCATAAGAAGGCGGCTCAATGCACAGCTCGATCATTTTCTCGATATCAGGGGCAGCGGCGCTTACCCCGAGCATGTAAGTTTGCATTTCCTCAGAATAAGGAAAACCAGACAGGGCGGGTGCAATGACAATCAGTTCCGATACTCTATCAGGATAATGGATCGCGAACTCCGTGGCAATCCGGCCGCCCATAGAATGACCGACAATCGCAGCTTGCGAAATATCCAGATGATCAAGAAGAAATAACAAATCTTCAACATAATTCGGCGGCTGAGTGGGAGAGGGAGAGCGCCCGGCTCCGCGACCGTCGAAGGCTATGACGCAAAAATGCTCCGCTAAAAGAGGGACAAGATAACTCCAGTCCCGCAGATCGGCTCCACCGCTGTGAACAAGGATGATAGGCTTACCGTTTCCATGAACTTCATAGTGCAGATCCAATAGAATACCTCCATTCGATTTTCAATGATGTGCAGCGCTTGATGAACATTATTTTATTATTGAATGAACGTTTGGTCAATATAAAATTGATTCGTATCTTGAGAATCTTTTCGAAGCTGGGATTGCACTGTGAATATTGCTGTGAATTAATTCACTAATCTTATTTGTGAATTATGTTACAATCGGAAAAAATATATTTTTCGGAGTAGGGGGAACGGACTGTGGCTCGTTATTTTAACGGTAAAGAAGTGGAACTGTTGGCTCCAGCCGGAACATTCGAGATATTCAAGACCGTCATTGACGCAAACTGCGAT
>NZ_AEXS01000061.1:0-24189 GCF_000204455.1 Paenibacillus sp. HGF5
GCCGAAGCTGCGTATCGCTAACCGCAACAATCGACCCGAACAAATAGGAGCTGAAGCTCTTGCTCAGATTTTGATTCAAGCTCATCAGGACCACCGACAGAGCAAGCCCGGACGTCATAATTATGGCAACCGGAACCTCGGTGTATGTACGATACGCTCTCCTAAGCTGTTCAATCACAAGTGCCCCGACAATAGCCATCGCAAAACCGCTGAGTGCGGGATTCAGTTTCAAAAAAGAACCCAATGCGACTCCCGCCAAGGATACATGAGAGAGTGTGTCCGCCATGAGTACCTGGCGCCTGAGCATTAAAAACACGCCCAGAACGGGACCGATCACGCCGATCAGGCCTCCTGCCCAAAACGCGCGCTGCATGAATTCGTAACCGAGCATCGCCATCCCTCATTCTCCTTTCGCTCCAATTGGACGACCTGGTCCAGATATGGACCGATTTCATCAAGCGAATGGGTAACCATAATGACCGTGTTGCCTTTGTCCTTGACATAATCGTTTAAGAGTCGGTACAGATCCGTACGACTCGACACATCCATCCCTGTCGTAGGCTCGTCAAGGATCAATACCTGCGGCTGCTGGGCCAACGCTCTGGCAACGCATATTCGCTGCTTCTGCCCTCCCGATAACTCGCCGATCCTCCGATGACGATATTCCCACATCCCCACTTCCTTCAGGCTTCGCTCAACGATCTCATAATCTACGGATGTGAAACACTTGAACAATCCGAGTCGTCCGTAACGGCCCGATCGTACAAGCTCAATCACTTTACTGGGAAAGCCTGCGTTGAACGAGGCCACTTGCTGCGGAACATATCCGACAGATATCCTGGATCCGTCCTCCAATACTCGCTTGAAAACGATGGACCCGCTCCAGGGCTTTATCAAACCAAGCATCAATTTCAGCAAAGTTGATTTTGCGGCGCCATTTGGACCGGATATACCGATGAATTGTCCGCTATGAATGTCGAGCGACAAATTCTCAACGACAGCTTGATCCCCGTATCCAAACATAACGTCGCGCATGGAAGACAATAACATATCCCCATCTCTTCCTTCCTTGTGACAGAAAAACTGTTTTATTCAGCATGAAACCCGGTGTATTCTATTGCAATCCCTTTTCCAACCCGGCAGCAGGACAGCCATCCCCCTTAAATCTTCGCCAGATCAGGTTTATATTCATCAAAGGAATCTTTTATATGGCTTTTCAGCAGCGGTTGCCGTTCAATAATGGCTTTTCGCTTTGCTTTCAATACTATTTGCTCCATGTCGGCAAAGCTGCACCCTTCAAGCAGGTCACATGCCCCCGTCAACCCTGACGCCTCACACCGGAAATCTCCGAGAAGAATTTCGATATAATGCTGCCTTCTGCCAAAGTCCGGCAGGGAATACGTCATCTTAGTATCGAACCTGCGCCATATTGCCTGGTCCAATTCCTTCTCCAAATTGGTGGCCGCCATCATGATGCTCTTGTCCCCAAAATCATCCAAACACTGCAGCAATGTATTAACAGCACGGGCCATCTCCTTCACTTCATCGTTGCTGTCCCTCGTCCTGGCAATGGCATCGAACTCATCAAGGAAAAGAACGCAGGGAAATGTGTCTGCATAATCGAAGATTTTGCGAATATTGCTCCCCGTTTCGCCCAGATGACTATGAATGATAGCATCCAGACGAGCCAGGACGAGTGGAAGCTCCAGTAGGCTGGCCATATAAAAGGCCGTTAAGGTTTTTCCTGTTCCCGGAGGACCGTACATGACGATCTTGTTAGGAATCGGTACGTGATGCTCCTCGAATTCCTCCCTCATCCCTAAAATGGCTATAAACTCATCCACAATTCTCTGATTGAAATCCGGCAATATCAGGTGCCTCGCTTTTTTGCCGCACTCCTTAGGTGAATACACGGTTGCCATATCGATCCCTTTGGCACGCGGAATACGCTGGCTTGCATTGCTTTTGCTCATGATCAACTGCTGCTCCTTCACTGCATAAATCGAGTATCATGGCGTGACCGTTCTTTTTCTGATTCGGTACGTTATCCTCTCTACCGTTTATAACTTAATCGTTTCTTGAACTTATCGACACGCCCGCCGATTTCGGTATTTTTCTGCTTGCCCGTGAAGAAAGGGTGTGAAGCCGAACTGGAATCTACGCGAATCACGGGATAGGTATGACCGTCTTCCCACTCCATCGTTTCTGTCGAAGTCTTCGTGGAGGCACTAAGAAATGAAAAGCCAACGCTCGCGTCTAGGAATATGACTTTTTGAAATGTTGGATGTATCCCTTTTTGCATGGTAATGTTCTCTTCTTTCCGAGCCAATCGACTCTGTATTATTTTTTATTCGTAATCCTTACGATTAACGTCATGGATGAATATTAAAATATAAAATCAATTCTGTCAACTCTCGGCTCCATACTGAAAAAATCGTTTCGTTACTCTTGGGCATAAACAAAAAACCGCATACCACGAATGGAATGCGGTCGGACTATGCGATTATAAAGGCTTTTTAAACATTTCAATTAAGCTGGTGAAGCTATCGTCGGCATGACCATTGGCAACCCCACGCATGAAAACTTCAAGAACAGCGGCGGGCAGAGAAGCGTTAGACGAAGGATGATCTATTCGTTGGAGGCGATCGATTCCACTCAGTCACATTGTAGTCCTGATCATAAGAACACTGACCCTCGCCCTGCCCATGAGTCCTAAGTTCGATCCGCTGTGCTTCCTATTATTTGAGTGCTTGGGTCATAATAAGATCGATTTGCTCTTCATCCCCCATATAGAAAGTATGGGTCCCCGTCTGAACAAACCCCATTTTATTATAAAAGGTAATGGCATTCTCATTTTTTTCCCAAACCCCTAGCCAGATCTTCCTTAGATTCCGTTCCAACGCGATCTCTACGGCTTTATTCATTAGATATTTGCCAAGCCCCTGTTTATGAAAGCTTTGCTTGATATAGATCCGCTCGATCTCCAGGCAATCATCGCCCATTGCTTCGGACTGAGCATGATGGGTGTTTATTTTTAAATATCCTGCAACTTCCCCATTAGCGTAAATAAAATAGAAATCCGAAAAGATATTCGATAATTCTTTTTCCAATTGATCCAAATGGAAAGCTTTATCTAAGTAGGCTTTCATATTTTCAGGCGAATTTTGATCCTTAAAAGTTTCGTTAAATGTTTTAATGCTTATTTCTTGAATCAAGCCCAGATCTTCAATCGTGCACTTTTCTATAGTTGTGGTCACTTTGCTTTGTTCTCCTTTGAATACATCAATAGTGTCGCTTGTTACCCTTTTTAACAAACTCCCAGTCTTTTTCCACATTGTGTCGGACTCTTTGGATAAACTCAAACATGACTTCTACTTCACTTGCAGAGAATCCGGATAGTGCAACCAAATTGGAATAATCGTTCTCCCTTTTTATTAAAGGATACACATTGCTCCCTTTCTCCGTTGGAAACAGTTTTTTGATTTTTTGTTATATTGATCTTCTCTTCTATCAATAAACCCATTCATCTCAAGCTTCTTTATAGCCCGAGCCGTTGTTGTTCGGTCGACCTTTATCATTTCAGATAACTTTTCTTGAATAATTCCTGGGTGTTCACATATTCGCACGAGGTACAAATACTGTCCTTTTGTCAGATCGTATTGCTTAAACTCAATATTGCTTATCGAATCCAATGACCTGGCGATCATACCAATCTCACGGAGAACGTCCTTCATATCTGCAACTCCACTCTTCTCGAATTTATTCAAATGAAGCAGTAAGAAAATAGTACACTATTTTTGTTGCATTTACAACAAAAATAAGCGCTCGTAGATCCTCATCAAACACCAAGCCCTACGGGATAACCATCAACCAAGGATAAGGCAAACAAATGGAACGATCATATGGTTATATTCTCCTGTAATGACCGGCCGTCAGAAATCATCGGGTTGCCGTTACTTTACATGTTCTGGCATAACTTCCTGGTCGAAAAACAAATACTATTCATGAAGGAGGGTCATCATGGTTAACATCAACAGCTGGCTTGGACAACTGGCTCACAATTATTTGCTGATTGTCATTGCAGCCATCGTCTTTTTGGGCATCAAATCCATTCTCGGTGTATTAACTTACAGACATTACAATAAAGAACTGCGGCACTTACACCAAAAAGTAGATCTCCTGTTAAAAAAGTTCCCCAAAGAATGAGGGACGGCGTGCAGAGTCCATGATATGAAGCAAGCCACCCTTCCTCCACTCCATTCTCTTACCGCCCCTATCTTTCAGCCCTTCCGTATCCACTTGGGCATCGCCGTTGCCCGCTTGCGTTTGCTTTAACGGCCGCCATCTACTTGGTGGATTGGGGCAAAAATTCGCGGATAGTCCGCAGGCATCGCATCCTACACCAAACCATCCTGCCCATCCTGCACCCATTTAAAATGGACTTCGCAAAAAAAGCGCCGATGGGCTCGGTAAGATCTCTAACCAAGCTCATCAGCGCTATTTATTTTGCTTTCTAATCCCGACAGCCTAACATATCTAATAATAAGATCTTACAAAGCTCTTACAGGCTCCATTCGGTTACCCTTCTACGATATCCGCCCGCAAATCAGTTGCAATTTCGATCATGAGAGGCACAAGGTCTTGATGGGAAACGGCGACATACAGCTCTCCCATGTAGTGCCTGAATGGAATCAAGGCTTCCCCATGTTTCCACATAAAGAAATCGCCCTCTACCGACATGGTGCTCTCTTCCCCTCTCACAGTGAGCTCCGTCTGATAAATAAAATCAGCTTTGGTTGAAAAATATAGTTGGCATTCTTCCAATGAAATCTCCTGATCGCCAGCGTTGGGTTGCATGGATCTCGTGATCCGAAAACGTTGATTCATGATTTGATCCTCCAAAATAAAATAACGTGTACCATCGATTACTTTCCTTGTTCAGCCCTTCTCTAACGGTGGTGGTGTCGAAGCGCCACCGACTCAGCCAATACTATTCATACCACGATTGGTGAACCTCGTCTACTCTGCCTTAGACTTTCCATGCGTTCAATTAAAATCCGATTGGTATGCGAAAATTTCTTTGATATGCTGAAATCAAACATATGAAACTGGAGATGAAGCATGTATGCATAAGATACTAATCGTGGACGATGAGGCGGATCTTCGAAAGCTGCTGACCGATTACTTTGAAATTAATGGATATTTTGTCATGACGGCCAAGAACAGCCGGGAAGCTATGCAAAAAGTGGAACAAGGACCCGATCTCGTATTGCTCGATATCAACATGCCTGAGGAGAACGGCCTTGAAATATGCGAAAGAATTAGAGGTTTTGTTTCGTGCCCTATCTTATTTTTGACCGCTCGAATCGAAGATGCCGATAAAATAGCCGGCTTTCGGGCAGGAGGCGATGACTATATCCTGAAACCTTTCAGTATTCGCGAGCTTGGCGCCAGGGTGGAAGCGCATTTGCGCAGGGAACAGCGAATCCTAACCAAAGCCTCGGTGAGGTTTAACCATGATTTGGTCATTAATTATACGGCCCGGGAGCTTTATTTCCAGGATATACGAATTCCTTTGGCCAAAAAAGAGTTCGACATTATCGAATTGCTGTCCATGAATCCCGGCATGGTATTCGAGAAGGAGCGAATGTACGAGAAAATTTGGGGCCTGGACGAAGAAGGCGATAGCAGCGTCATCGCGGAGCATATTCGGCGAATTCGCAACAAATTCAAGGAATACGGCAGCACCGATCGAATCGAGACGGTGTGGGGAGTAGGATACAAATGGCTAAACTCTTAAATAGGCTGCTGCTAGAAAGACTTAATTTGCTGCAATCGTTCATCCTGTTATGCATTCTCACGCTCTTGGCCGTACTGGCCATGATCACCTTGGAATTTGCCTGGGCGGAGATCCTGCGGGAGCGTTTTGGAGAGCCCGATTGGTTGCTGCCCTCCCTCGTCGCGGCGGTGCTGTTGACGGTAGCCGCAGGAATTGTCGCCATGGCCGTTCTATTTTACAGTTGGAAGCTAAAACGACCGCTGACGATTCTAATGCAAGCATCCAAGAAGATCTCGGCCAACGATCTAAGCTTCAGTATCTCCTATGGCAGCCGGGACGAGATGGGCGAGCTGATCGCCGTATTTGAAAACATGCGCTCACAATTGGAAATCAATTTAAAGTCGCTCTGGCGTTCGGTCGAGGAGCGCAAGCAGCTCAATGCAATTTTTGCCCATGATCTGAGGACGCCGCTGTCTGTGCTGAAAGGATACGCCGAGTTTCTCGCCACCTATGTTCCCGAGAAGAAATTGTCGGAAGAGAAGATTCTGGATCTGATCCATACCATGTACCTTCACATCGTTCGCTTGGAGAACTATGCGGAGGCCATGAGCTCGATTCAGAAGCTGGAGGATACCCAGGTGCATCGCGATCCCGTGAATATCATCCCTTTCACGGCTTTGTTGAACGACAGCGCCAAACAAATAGCTAGTCAATTCGGCATTAACTTTGCCTCTTCCATTGATAACGCTGATTGTGAAATCAGCCTGGATGCTAATGTCGTCATGCAGGTATTCGAGAACCTGGTAGCCAATGCGGCGCGTTACGCAACCAGTCAGGTGAACGCTCGTTTTATCATTCGGGAAGCCTCTATGGATATTGCCGTCACGGACGACGGACCCGGTTTCTCGAACGAAGCCCTAAACAAGGCAGCTCTTCCTTTTTACCGCGGGGATATGTGGGATGCAACCGAACATCGCGGACTAGGATTGTATGTTTGCAAGGTGCTTTGCGAAATACATGGCGGGAGCTTGCAGGTCGAAAACGGACCTCAAGGCGGCGGGTGCGTTACCGCAAGTTTTGGATCATAGTTGATAAATAGTTGAAAATTATCCGATAGCATATCCTTATCTTGAAAGAAGGAGTGCTATGATGGCGAAAACAATACAAAGAATGTTTACCGTAATTACCTGCCTGCTGCTATCTTGGACCGTGATGGCGGAGTCCGTATCTGCATGGGAGGTCCAAGACCGCACGGAACTTTGGCGGGACATTGACGAATACATGAGCCGGAGCATGAAGGCCAACCATATCGAAGGTGCGTCCTTGTCGATTTCCTTAAACGATAAGACCTTCTATGCCAAAGGTTATGGTACGTTTGGTGAAAACCAAAGCATAACGGACGAAACCCCTCTACCCATTGCTTCGCTTAGCAAGTCCTTTACCGCATTAGCCGTACTGCAGTTGGTGGATAAAGGCCGGATTGATCTGGATGAGGCTTACCTTTCCTATTTTCCCGAACTGACGCCACAGGATCCCCGAGTTCATGACATAACGGTCCGGCATTTATTGAATCAAACCAGCGGCCTGACGGATGGAACCAATCCCGATATGACGAGGACTCCGCAATTCCAAGCACTGCAAGAGGCGAACCGGTTATTAAACGAGGTTGAACTCGCCCATAAACCTGGAACAACTTACAGCTACCACAATCCCAATTACGTGCTGTTGGCGAACCTCGTGGAAAGCATCAGTGGAGAGCGATTTTCGGATTACCTGAATCGTCATATTTTTAAACCCCTGGGTATGAACCATACCTACAGTGTCAGCACGACGCATCAAATCCATGGGAATGAAGCTATCCCGCCGGGTCATTACTCGATTCTGGGCCGCTCCGTGAGTCGCTCGGAGCCGCTGTGGTTTATTGACGGTCCCGCAGGGATCGTTTCAACCGCGGAAGATATGTCCAAGTGGATGATTGCCCAATATAGCGGCAACCTTCTTCCCCCGGCGCTGATGAATCAATTTCATTCAGCCGGAGAAGCTTCGCCGTACGGCATGGGTTGGCTCGCAGACCATGATCCATCGCGCGGCCGAACGATCTCCCACAGCGGCATTTTCTGGACGTACAAATCGGAAGAAACGGTTTATTTGGACGAGCAGATGGGGATCGCGGTGATGTTTAATTCGGGATTGAACGCATTTGTGAATTACTCGGGAATCATCGATGGGGTCGCGGCTATGATGAGGGGAGAACAGCCCAATATCTCTTATCTTAACGATCGAAACATGTCTATGATCATGATGGCGTTGATTCTCGCAACGCTTGTATGGGGCGCCTATGCTTCTATTCGTATTCGTCGGAAGAAAAAACGCCTTACGATCGGCATGTTCATTCTCATATCGGTCATTAGGCTGATTCCGGTCCTCATCCTCTTGTCTCTCCCCCCATTGCTGACGTTTATCGGCGGAGGGCGCGTGCTGCCATGGTCCGGTCTTTGGACTACCCTATCGTCACCGATCATCTGGCTTGTTGTATGGTCGCTTGTCAATCTCGTGCATGTGGCTTGCTATTATAACGTCTATGCTCGTTACGTTAAGAATAGCCAATCCATGGCTAACACCCCATAATGCCACAAGCTCAACACATCATTCACATGCTGGATTCAGAGCTGGTTTCACCGCCGGTTAATCTTCGTCCCCCTTGAATCAGGATGAGATAGGCGGCAATAGATAACACACTGGTGGAAAAGATGACAACTCCAAAAGGAATCGCGGAATTTTCGCCCGCCATTCCCACAAGCGGAGACGTAACGGCGCCTAATGCGAATTGTAAGGAGCCGAGCACGGCTGAAGCGCTGCCTGCAATATGCCCCTGCGACTCCATGGCTAACGTGAAGGAGATCGGCCCAATGATCCCAATGGAAAAAGCGAATAAGAAGATCGAGATAAACATGGCAGACAATGCTCCATGTACCAATACGACGAACAAGACCGCTGCAGAAGATATGAACGCAATGATTAATCCGATCCTGAATAGCCGGTTTTCCGGTACCCGGCCTGCAAACAATTTAACGAATTGTGATCCCGCAATGATCGCAAGGCCATTCAACGCAAAGAGGATCGAGAACATATACGGCGACACGCCGTACATGTTCTGATAAATAAACGGGGTACCCGCCACATAAGCGAAGACGCCTGCGAACAGTATGCCGTTAACTAGTGCATATCCCATAAACGACCGCTCCCGGAACAAGCTGTTATAATTTTTATCAACGTGCTGAAACTGCTTGGAACTCGCTGCTGTACAGGTAAGCTTTCCTTTAACCCTCCTAAGGTTATCGCGGTCAGTGCTATGCCTAGCGCCCCCAAGAACAGAAATACGCTTCCCCATGAGCTGTATGACATGACCGCGCTTCCGAGCGTTGGCGAAATTAACGGTGCCACATTGCTGATCATCGTTAAGAGCGCGATAAACTTCGTCATTTCTACGCCGCGAAACCGATCGCGGACAATAGCTCGCGAAATCACGAGTCCGGCCGACGCCGCAACCCCTTGAATGAATCTTAAACATATGAACCACTCAATGCTTGGCGCAAAAGCGCATCCAATCGAGGAAAGGATGTACACGATCATGGAGGTCAGCAAAGGCGGACGCCTTCCATACATGTCGCTTATAGGCCCCATGATCAACTGTCCCAATCCTAATCCTAACAGGCTGGTGGTTAAACTCGCTTGAACCGCAGCTGCGCTTGTTCCAAAAAATACAGCGATTTGCGGAAGCGATGCCAGGTACATATCGACCGTAAACGGCCCCAATGCCGAAAATGTCGCCAAGATTAGGGCAAAACCGAGAGAACTTTGTTGAGCTTTATATTTCATTTCTCTAACTCCTATGACTGATGAGATATTTTCTTATAAAATAACGTATTTGCTTAAGACGATTGCGCAGGTAACCGTTCGTTCGACCGGTTCCTCATTTAACTAAAGGGCACACCACTCGGCGTGCCCTTCATGATTCAAAGGATGCAATGAATTCTTATTCGTTCTCCATCGTGCTGATGTCAATGACAAATCGATACCGGACGTCCGAAGCCAGCACGCGTTCCCAAGCCTCATCAATCCGATTTGCGGAAATGACCTCGATCTCAGGCGTTATGTGGTGTTCAGCGCAGAAATCCAGCATTTCCTGCGTTTCTCGAATGCCGCCGATTGCCGATCCAGCAAACGACCGACGATGCGGGATTAGAGAAAATACTTGAACAGGCAATGCCTCCGGCGGTGCACCGACGTTGACCAAGGTACCGTCCACTGCCAGCAGCGAGAGATAAGCATTCAAATCAATCTTCGCGCTCACCGTATTCACGATGAGATCAAACGTGACGGCCAACTTGTTAAATGTCTCTGGATCGTTGGTAGCATAATAATGGTCTGCGCCTAACTTCAAACCGTCTTCTTTCTTCTTCAAGGTCTGTGATAAAACCGTGACTTCGGCTCCCATGGCATGAGCCAGCTTTACAGCCATGTGGCCGAGCCCGCCAAATCCAACAACTGCGATCTTCTTGCCAGGAGCGGCACCCCAATGGCGAAGCGGCGAGTAGGTTGTGATTCCGGCACATAAGAGCGGTGCAGCGGCATCAAGAGCAATGCCGTCAGGAATGCGTACGACGAAATCCTCCGTTACGACGATATGGGAGGAGTAGCCTCCTTGTGTATACTGACCATATCTGTCGGTAGCTGCGTAAGTACCCGTATGTCCATCCAGACAATATTGCTCCTCTCCTCTGCGGCAGCTCTCGCACTCTCCGCAGGAATCAACCATGCAGCCGACGCCTACTCGGTCACCAACCGTATACTTTGTGACATCCGAGCCAACCCGGGCGACAATGCCGGCGATTTCATGTCCCGGTACGAGAGGATATTGGACCGGCCCCCAATCTCCGCGAGCGGTATGGATATCCGAGTGGCAAATCCCTGCATATTTGATTTCAATGAGCACATCATGCGGCTTAAGATCCCTGCGCTCAATTGTTGTTAGTTGGAACGGACCTTGCGGACCGAATACAGCACGTGCATTAGCATTCATCATGTATAACCTCCAGGTAGTATCAATTTTCTCAACTAGTCCCTATTAGAAAATAGTCGAGTTGGCGTAAAATAGGGAATTCCTTAGCCGACCCAATCCACGAAAAGCGAATAAACAAATTAAGTTGTTTAATCAACTCATGTCTATTATTATAGGAGATAGAAGTTGAAGTTCAATGGTTAAATCAGCGCGATTTGTTGAGATATCAACAAGATCATCAAAAGTGTTCATTATGTTGGTAAGGTCAGGAGGATAATACAAGATGGCAAAAGTGGATCGTAGAATCCTAAAAACGCAGGAAGCCTTAAGAAAAGCCGTCATTGAATTGATGGCCGACAAAAACTTCGATGACATAACCATTCAAGACATCGCAGACCAGGCAAATTTGAATCGCGGCACGATTTATCTGCATTATCAAGACAAGTATGATTTATTGAATCAAATCATGGAGGCACACATTCAGGAATTAAAAGAGATGGATACATGGGCGTGTGAAATGGAATGGGCGGATGCTCTCGTACCGTATTTCGAATATTTTGAAAAGAATTATGTGCTTTTTTCGACCATGTTAGCGTCCAAAGGCGCCCCTTCCTCTTTCAGAACGCGGCTGCTTACGTCTTTCATGGAAGGATTCAAAGGTGAGATCGACAAAGAAAGCGGAAAAAATGCGGAATTACACGAAGATGTGATGCTGCAATATGCCGGGACTGCTTATGTCGGGGTCATTGAATGGTGGATCCGAAATGGAATGCCCTACTCGCCGCAAGTCATGGCCAAACAAGTGGGTACCTTGTTAGATAGAAGCCTTTAATCGGCGTACGTGCCGCCGGGGCAGCTGATCACGTAATCGAAACGTACGTCAAGTGGGAATGACACGAACGATAATCCTGAAAAATAAAAAAAGCCGCATTATTAACGCGACTTTCAGAAGACAAGCCTCTCATCGTTCATCCTATCCTCATGGCTTTGTACGCATGCAAATCTCTATCAGGCATCACCAATCTACGGAAACGCAGGTTTACAGGCCCTTCTTCGAAGCTGTTATTGTTGCTGGCCTCCCTGATAGACCGTCTCGTCCTGACGTACTTTGCTTCCCGCCGCCTTGGCTAACTCAAGCAGCTTTGCCGCGTCGTCCTGAGGTTTGTATCCGATTAATCCTTCCAGATAATCGATGTTATAATAGTTATCCGTATTGGCGGAGGTGCCGTACAAGTTCAAATACGGTAGTTTGTCATCTGCTTCAATGCAGCAAACGATCAGTTGAAGCATATCGCGTTCCGATATCCAGATATGCCCCGCGCGCTCTGAATGAGGTCGATCGTCTCCGGGGAAGTTGCCGATTCGAATATTAATGGAAGAGATTTTGCCCTGATCGGAATAAAGCCGCCCCAGCAATTCGATATAGCATTTGCTGAGTCCGTAAAAGCTATCCGGGCGGTACGGATCGTCCGGCTCTACCTTTTCGTAAACCTTGTAATAACCGGTCGCATGATTGGAGCTGGCAAATATCATACGGCGAACGCCATTCTGCACTGCTGCCTCAAACAACTTGTACGCGCCGGTCACATTTCCTTCCAGTACCTTACCGAGGAAATCCCCGTTGTCCTTAATCCAGGCAAAATGGAGCACCGTATCAACTCCTTGCGTAAGCTCTGCCAGCCGCGCCTCGTCCACGATGTCCAGCTGCACGATACCCTGCCTATCGTCCGCCTCTATATCCGCACCGATGATGTCATACCGGCTGTCTTTTTGCAGCCCCTTGTAAATTACGTTCCCTATGGTGCCCGCCGCTCCGGTTATCAATAGTTTGCGTTTCATTCGTTTCAAGCCCCTTTCCCACTGATCGTCACGTTTTTGCTGTGCTGTTAGTTATTACCCGTTGGGAGAGGGATGTATACGATAATGTTTTGAGTTCCCTCTTGCGGAAAGCGAAAAACGGCTAATAGATCATATCCCTTGGTACCGTTAATGATCATAAGCTCCTGCTTTGGCAATTACAAAAAGCCGCAAGGATGCGGCTAGTGTAATTGTATGTTCTTCTTTAACGCGATTCTGGCAGTCGAGTAATCCTTAGAATTTCTCAGGGAATTGCTTGACAATGCCTTCTGTCAGAATATCCGCTAAATGAATCATGTGGATCTCGTTTTTGTCGGTTGCAGCAATATCCGCTTTCCAATCTCCCTTGATACAGCTAACGACGATTTCCGTAATCAATTGGAGATGCGTATACAACATATCCTGGAGCTCCTTAAACTGCCAGTTCGGATTCGCTGCGCTTAAGAATTTGGCGATATCGTCAGCGTTTTTGTGCCAATCCGCCTCTAATTTGTCCACTTCCGACTGTTTGCCGGCCTTGGCCGCAGCCACGATTTTCACTGCAATCCGAATATGTTCTCTCATTAGATCGGCAAGCTTATTCCCGGCGGCTTCCCCATAGTAAGGTTTGATCACGTTGCCAATGTCCTGCTGGTTTCGCATAAGCCGGTCCAGAACGTCCTTCTGATCAGGACGATTAGATATGGCACTCACGATATAGCTTCTTGTCCATATCGTATGGTCGATCCAAACCTTCTCCATTTCGCCTTTCAATTGGACTACTTTGGGAGTTATGCAATCCGGATTCTCGCCCACCATGGCTTGTACGGGCGCTACAGCCTGAGTCATGCTAATTACGAACGCTAGGGTTAACGCTAGCAACCATTTGTTTTTCACACGTATCTGCTCCTCTGAGATGTTGGAATAAAAAAAACTGTATTATTATGATGTAAGGTTCCAATTTTTATGCAGAGGATCATATTCACGGTGCCCTGGTGTTCTGCAAAGCCGCTCGATAAGTAGATTCACCCATGAAATGCTATATTGAGCAATTTATATTTCCTTGATTTCAGTCAGATCTCCGCTGCATAACGTTTCAAGATGGTCAAAAATTTTCCGAGCAGGCCAATCCCACCATTGGATGGCAAGGAGATGGTCAATGAGTTCGTCATCAAATCTATTCTTAATAACCCTGCAAGGGTTCCCGCCTGCAATATGATAAGGGGGGACATCTTTTACAACAACCGAATTGGCTGCTATGATAGCTCCGTCGCCGATGTGTACACCGGGCATAACGGTGACGTTTTGACCAATCCAGACATCGTTGCCAATGACGGTGTCGCCTTTAAGGGGTAAGTCGGCCAGTGCCGGAGTCGATTTCTCCCAACCGTTGCCCATGATGTTAAATGGATAGGTAGTAACACTGCCCATTCTATGGTTGGCGCCATTCATGACGAATTCAATCCCCTTTGCGATAGCGCAAAACTTCCCGATAATCAGCTTGTCTCCAATAAATTCATAGTGATGCGTGACATGCTCTTCGAATTTTTCGGCGCCGTTTAGATCGTCATAATAGGTATAGTCGCCGACAATAATATTGGGGCGTGTCACTACGTTTTTAATATAGCAAATACTTTTAATCGCCTCATTCGGGTAGATTGCGTTAGGGTCTGGCCCATATTGCATATAGAATCCCACCTTCGTTTTATATCAATCATGAGTTGTTCAGCGTCGTATTCCTATCCATGAGGTCCGATACCGGGAGACAAACTTACCTTTTCAATTTCGACGTATAGATTGGTTATCCTGTTTGAATCCTACATAAAATCACTCGAGCTCGTACCTCAAAATGAAAACATCCCATTTCCACTTTGGTGAGAATGGGATGTTGATTTGTTTCATTATTGGATGTTTTGCCAATTCATTTGTTGCTTGACTCATGGTTTTTTTGTGCCTTGTTAACCCCGGAAGCATAATAACTGATCACGACAATACCCAAGAAAACAATGCCTGTAATCAGGGAAATCCGAGTTTCATCGTTGATCCACATACCGACCAGCACCATAAGCAAAAAGGCAATCGTCACATAGTTGGTCACCGGTGCGAAAGGCATTTTGAACGGATGATCATCCAAGGCACTCCCCTTGGTTCTTCTGAAATTGATTTGACTGATCAAAATGACGAACCACGGCACCATGCCGGGAAGCACGCTGGCGCTGTACACATGCACAAACAGATTTTCCGGTGCGATATAACTTAATAACACGCCAAGGCCCAACCCCGCGAGTACGCCGATCGTTCCCAGCAGGGGCACGCCGTTACGGGACAGTTTCGTAAATATTTTCGGTGCCTGTCCATTGACTCCTAATGTATAAAGCATGCGTCCTGCGCTAAATATCCCGCTGTTGCAGCCCGACATGGCGGCGGTGATGACAACAAAGTTGATGATTCCGGCTGCCGCAGTAATGCCGACTTTCGCAAACGTGGCAACGAACGGACTGCCGAGGGCTTGCAGCTGATTCCAAGGATAGACCGTAACAATCACAAAAATCGCGCCGATATAGAAGATCAAAATGCGCCAGATAATGCTTTGCGTCGCGCTCTTTAACGTTTTTTGCGGGTTCTTGGCCTCACCTGCCGTAATCCCTATCAGCTCGACGCCTTGATAGGCTCCGATCACTAACGAGAGAGCAAAGAAAAAGCCTGACCATCCGCCGGTAAAAAAGCCCCCATGCTGCCACAAGTTGGAAAATCCGATCGCATTTCCGCCATTGCCTAATCCGAACAAAATCAGACCGAGCCCGGCAACAATCATCAAGACGATGGTTACGATTTTAATCATGGCAAACCAAAACTCAAATTCACCAAACGATTTCACGGAGAACAGGTTGGCTGCACCGAGAATCGCCATGGCGACGAGCCCTGGTATCCAAGCGGGCAAATCCGGAAACCAGTACTTCATGTAGGTCCCAACGGCAATGATCTCCGCCATCCCGACGATTACCCATTGGAACCAGTTGCTCCAGGCCGTCACATAGCCCGCCAAGGGATGAATGTACTTATGGCCAAAGGTCGCAAACGATCCCGTGCTCGGTTCTATGTACTGCATTTCCCCCATTGCGCGCATAATGAAGAATATAAAAATCCCTACAATAGCATACGCAAGCATCACCGATGGTCCTGTCCATTTGATCGTGCTTGCCGAACCCATAAATAACCCGACACCGATGGTGCCGCCCAAAGCAATCATCTGAATGTGGCGAGCTTCGAGCCCCCTCTTTAGTTCATTGTTTTTCATTCCAAGTTTCCCCCTCTGTTACTCTCTTAGCTGTCAATTTGAACAAGAGCAAAATCTAAACACAGATATGTAAGCCTCGATCCAATTATAGTATCTTTTTCCTGTGAAAACAATTATATTCATTTGGTAATCCTGCAACGGAGACGGAAAAACCCTCCATTTACCCGACAGCCGAGTTCAATCATAATGAACCGATGTCGTTGAATGGAGGGTTCTGTTGTAGGCGTTTTCAATTATTCGGATTGCTCAGGGATGTTACATTCAAACCGGACATTCTCCAGCCACTTGCCTGCAGCGAAATCCCGGCCTCTGACGATTACACGATCTGCATAAACCTCGACGAACAGCCCCTGACTCCCATCTTTATGCTCGTCTTTATCCGTCCATAGGTAAGCGACAGAGGATCCGTTAAACATATAAGGCAGTTGTTCCTGTCCATCGAACATCGTATGCGGCGCTTCCAGCTCCCAGTGAGTATGCCCCGTGAACAGAATGGCATGCCGGTGCTTAGCCAGAACTTTCTTGAGCGCTTCGTCCTGAGCAACGCCGTACCACCGCTGCGACTCATAAGATCCTGCAACCGTGTCTTTAAGCGGCTGATGCAGGAAGACGAAAGCCGGTTGAGCCGGGTTCTTGCTCTCCGTTAGCTTAGTGTCGAGCCATGTCAGCTGAGCTTCGGACAAGGAAGCAAACAGCTCCAGCCCCTCCTCGGTTCCGAGGAAGATAAAGTGGTACCCGTTAACCCAATGATCGTGATAGGGTCCGCTCATCCCCGTGGCATCCAGATAAGCTCCCAAACGTGAAGGCCAATGCCCCAGACCGACATCGTGATTGCCTGTAGCAAAATAACTGACCGGCAATCCTGCGCCATGCTCCCGCCATATTCTGTGAAACTCCGCATATTCCTCCGTACTCCCTTGGTCGGTTAAATCGCCTGAGTGCATAACGCCGTCACTGTCCGGCACCATTCGTTTAATATCTTCTAGTGCCCTCGCCAAATTACAATTGTAGGTATGTCCGGGGTCCGCCTTCACGTGCGTATCGGTGATAACCTGAAATCGGAGCAGCACGTCCTCGTTCCGGTTTCCTCCTTCTTGATTCCGCTTGTTCAAACTACTCAATCCTCCTTCAAAATGATGTCGAATATGGCCGACGCGTTATCCCCATGTTCACCGCAACGGTAAATGCCGTCTGCTAATCATATGCCCAGCATGCCTACGAGTAAGATTCCGATAAAGATAATGCCGGCCGATATGAGCCGCAGCCCTCCTTGACCTTCCTTCAGCAGCAATACGCCCAGCAAAGTGCCGAATACGGTTCCAATTTCCCGAAGAGGCGCTATGTATATTAATGGGGACATACTCATGGCAAACAAGAACAACAAATATGAGCCTGGAGAAAGAATCGCGCCAACCGCAAGCCATTTTCCATGTTCTCTTATCTCTCTTACCCAGCCGATTTCGCCAAAACGGATAAACGGGGCCAGCCCAAGCATAAATCCGATATTGGATATTTCCAAAAGCAGCGTTGGCGAAAAATGCTGCAGATTCACTTTGTCTACCATCACATATGCCATCGTGCAAAACCCCACGGCTGCAGTATAGAAAAGAACCCTGTGAGGGGCATGAAATCTTTGCTTCCTCATAAAGATGCCGCTTGATAGAAAGAAGCCAAATGCAATCAATCCGAGTCCCAGCCATCCCCAGACGGATAACCGCTCGTTCAGGAGAATGACTCCGCAAAGAGGCAACAAGAATGTGGAAATGCCTCTCATCATCGGGTAGACCTGGGATAGGTCGCCATAGGTTAAGGACTTGGACAAGAAATAGGCATATCCCCCTTGAATGAGCACGGATAGGAATAACAATAGATAACCTGACATGGGTGGATTCGCTGTGACGATTTCGATCATAAAGCCCGGGAGCAGCATAAGCGTGGTGGGGATATATATCATAAATAAAAACAACTGCTTATTCCCACTCGACTTTGCCAACATATTCCATACCGCATGCGCCATGCCAGAGCCTAGAACCAATAAAACTGCAATTGAAATTATTGCACCCCCTCGAAAACACTGTTTTACACAATATTATGCTTATAAATACACATATATACAACTCGAGATTGATCGTATCATGGGGAATTCTTACTGTCAATTGATATGATGAGCAAAAAAAGAACCTCGTCGGAAGGCTCTTCTTGTTCCTTTGAATTTATTGGAAATCGATGTTGACTCCTGCCTCCTGATATAGTTTAAGGACATCTTGCCCTAGCCCGGAGTCCGTCACAATCCGTTCAATCTGATCCAATCCGCAGACCGGTGTGAGCGAAACCGCGTTAAACTTACTGCTGTCTGCAAGCACGATGACCTTGTGTGCCCGGGCCAGCATTTTCTTCTTCAACTGAATCTCGCTTAACCCATAATCCGTCAAGCCTTCGGTCAGGGATATGCCGCTCACGCTCATAAAGAAAAGGTCGGCATGAAACTGAGTGACAAAGGATTCGGCAAAATCGCCGACCACGCAATGTTCCGAGTTACGTACCACCCCACCGACAAAGATGATCGTGAAATGAGGTTTCTCCATAAGTATCGATGCGATCTGAAAGGAATTGGTCAGTATCGTCAATCGATCAAAGCGGGTCATCAATGCCTTGGCGAATTCGGTATTGGTGGTGCTTACATCCATGAACAAGGATTGCCCTTCTTCCACGTAGCGGAGGGCAATCTGGGCCAACTCCCGTTTCTCTTGAAGCCTCTTCATTTCCCGCACGGTAAAAGGCAGTTCTTTCTGATAGTCCGTTGCCGGCAAGGTTGCCCCGCCATGAACCCTTTTTAAGAAGCCCTCTTGTTCCAGATATTCCAGGTCTCTTCGAATCGTCTCGAAAGAAACTCCGAATTGCGCAATTAAATCCGTTGTCTTGACCGATTGGATTTCGTGAAGCAGTTTCATGATTTGTTGATGCCGATCATGTGCAAGCATTCAATATTCCTCCAATAAACGACTACCGTGTTTGAATTACTAGTACAGAATACCACAAAAACACACAATCTCACATTGTTCTCTGATTTTAAGACGGTGATAAGAAACGATTTATACTTGCTGGGGACCGGACATACTAGTTACAATCTCGAAAAAAGCCGCCATTACATGGCGACTTTTTCGTAAAACATTTAAAAAATCGTATCCGGCACATAGTAAATTTTCTGTGTGTTTTTCTTGTTCTTGGGATCCGTCACGATCGTAAAATAAACCTTCCCGTTCTTGGTCTGAACGCCTTCGATTTCATGCTTTCCCACATTCGTAATTTTTACAAGGCTCTTGTAGGCGCCCGAGCTGGTCATCATGGCGATCTGCGGGGTTTGGCCTTCGGCGCCTCCCGAGGTGTAAATTTTAGAGTTCCCCAGCATATCTGCACCCTGAAACGATCCATTCGGTCTAATAATACGGCTGCCGGATTGAGTGAAACTCGCTATGCTCGCTTTTACCGCGGCGGCACTGTCCATTCGAACCTGCTTTTTGCTGTCCAGAAGCTTGTTCAGGGACGCTGTGCTGTAAATGGACCAGGTAACGGTCTTTTCCTTGGTTTGTACGCGGAAGAACGTATATTTGCTGTTGCCGCCCCCGTCGACCCTATAGGTTGTGCCTAATCGTTTGCCGGTCTTGTTTGCATAATTCATATAGACGAACCGGTCCAGCTTCGTATAATCGACCTTTGATCCCGCCTTGTATTTTAGTCTTGCCACTTGGAGGGACCAGAATTGCTTAGTAGAAGGATCGGCCTTGGAACTGAAGTAGAAATAATTCTCCCCTTTGTACGTATACATATCAAGCGTTTGGCAATGGCCGGTATTGGTGACGGTCATTTGGTCTACGTACTTCGCGTCTTTCCCGCTAATAAGGAGCCTGGAAAGATAGCATGTACCCTTAGACCGCTGCGTAACGTAAACATACTTGTCTGCAATATATGCTTTTTGTACGGCCACATTGTGCTTAAGCCCTTTAAGATTATAGGCGAGTTTAGCCGAAGCATTCACGGTTTTGCCTGGTGATGCAGCTGCAGCCGGCAGGACCGGCATGATAAGTAAAAGAATGGCGAGAATGAAAGACGTAAAAATCTTCAAATTCCTACCGCTGAGAGCAAAGCGCTCATGAAACATTAAGATACCTCCTTTGGCATGATGACTCACCGGGGTGGATATGATACAGGAATAAATGGCTGACGACAGCTAATCACAATCCTCCTTTCGCTTTGCACGTATTCAGCACTTTTTTAACCTGATGTGATGGATAAATAAAGTGCTTTAACTAATAATTACCCTTTTTTTGAAAGAAATCAATATTCATGAAGTTCCGAGACATGAAAAAAAGCCGCTGTGTTTAGCGACTTTTATTGATCACTTCGCCTCGTAAGAAGCAACATTATAAAGGAAATCATGATCATGGATCCTGTCCAAGCCCATGCCATCGTCGTATTGCCCGCATCAACTGCAACGAATATGGCCGTAGGAATGGTCTGCGTTTTGCCCGGAATATTGCCTGCTATCATTAACGTTGCTCCGAATTCACCAAGTCCACGAGCAAATCCAAGAATATAGGCAGTTACCAACGAGCGATAAGTCAAAGGAAGCGTTATATACCTGAAGACCTGCCACTCATTAGCTCCGTTTGATCGAGCTGCTTCCTCGACATCCCGATGGACAGAAGAAAATCCTACCTTCATCGTTTGGTAGACCAGCGGGAAGGCTACGACGACCGAAGCGATCACGCCAGCCCACCAAGAAAAAATGACGGGCGCGGCAAAGAGCCATTCTATCCATTGTCCAAACCAGCTTTTTCGACCTAGTATGACTAATAGCACAAAACCAACCACGGTTGGCGGAAGAACTAACGGGAGCATAAAGGCGGTCTCAAGAATCGTTTTGCCTTTAAAGGATTTGCGTGACATCCACCAGGCAGCAGCCACTCCAATCAGGACAACCGTTAGGCTGGACAGTACGGAAACCTGTAGTGACAGTTTAATCGGTAACCAGAATTCGTTCCAATTCATATTGGCCCTAATCAATTCAGAACGGAGAATCCGTACTTCACAAAGACGTCCAGCGCTTCTTGAGTCTGCAAATAAGTGTAGAAATCCTCAGCCTCTTTTCGATGTTTCGTTGCCTTTACGATTCCAATCGGATATTCAACAGGCGTGTATGTTGCGGGATCCACAGCAAAAGCAATCTTCACTTTGTCAGAGGTTAATGCGTCCGTTTTATACACAAACCCGACATCTGCATTACCCGTTGCTACATATTGAAGAACTTGACGTACGTCTTTACCTTGTACGATCTTGGATTGGAGCGAATCCCATAAGTTCGTTTTTGTAAGTGCCTCTTTAGCGTAACTTCCCGCAGGCACACTTTCAGGAATGCCAATGGCAATATTCTTTATTTCGGACTTGGACAAGTCGGCAAAGCTTGCAACCGGTACTTCTCCATCCGCAGACACGACAGCCACCAACTCGTTGTTAAGTACATTTTTTTGTTGATTTGCATCTATCAGTTGTTTATCCACGAGCACTTCCATGTTCTTGGCTGCGGCTGACAGGAACAAGTCGGCTGGTGCTCCCTGCTCAATCTGCTGCTGCAATGCGCCGGATGCGCCAAAATTAAAATTCAATGTGATATTTGGATTCTTTGTTTTATAATCCTCCTGGATTTCCTTTAGAGCATCTGTCATGCTTGCTGCCGCAGATACGGTCAATTCAACCGTTTTTGCTGCTGCCGAAGTTGGCGTACTCTTATCCGCAGCTTGAGAATCGGTATGGTCTTTTGCTGCCGTACCGCAACCCGCTATTACTAATATCATGGTTAATACAAGAGATAAAACCACGCTAATCTTTGCCGGTTTAATCATGGGTCCTCCTCCAAAAACTATATTTAGTTATAATCAAGCATAAACATTATACTTTCAGGCGCAATTATTTGTAAACCAAATATATCTATTTATATCTAATTAATGATATCTATATAATCCGGAAAGGGAAGAAATCAGGAGAATCGTTTGAATTCATTCAATTGTGTTATAATTAGCCTCAAATGTTAAACAACTTAAACAGTTAACCGGGAGGAACATGATATGTCCAATGACATGTCTTATACAACGGAGGAAATTGCCAAGCTCTTAAAAATATCCAAACTTACCGTGTATGATCTGATCAAAAAAGGGGAGCTGCCCTCTTATCGGGTCGGCAAACAAATGCGGGTGGATGCTGCTGACCTGGAGGCCTACAAACAAAGGACGAGAACGGTTCCGGTATCCAACCAACCTGTTGAGGCGCTTTCGCCTTCACCTATTCAACCGCCTACATTCACCAGTGGGAATCGCCCGATCGTCATTACCGGACATGACATTAGCCTAGATATCTTGGCCAAACATATGGAACAAACAATCCCCGCCATTCGGCCCTTGCGTTCATTTGTCGGCAGCCTCGACAGCTTAATCTCTATGTACAGAGGCGAGTCTGATATCGTCAGCACGCACCTATTGGACGGAGATACCGGTGAGTACAATCTTCCGTATATTCGAAAGCTGCTCGTTGGTTCTTCCTATGTGGTCGTCAATCTTCTTTCTAGAAGCGCAGGGTTATATGTCCAGCCGGGGAACCCCTTCGGTCTTAAAGGGTGGTCTGATTTAGACCGTTCCGGGCTGCGATTCGTGAATCGCGAGAAGGGATCAGGCGCCCGCGTATTGCTCGACGAACAGCTCCGCCTTCACGGAATCAATCCGGAGCAGCTTTCCGGCTATGATCATATACAGACTAATCATCTCGGTGTGGCGACGAAAGTTGCTACCGGTGAAGCCGATGTTGGCGTTGGAATTGAGAAAGCAGCCTCGATAATCGGTCAAATTGATTTTATTCCTTTGATTCAGGAGCGTTATGATCTTGTGATACTTAAAACCACGTGGAGTCAGACCTGGATTCCCGCCCTTTTGCAAATTCTGCAATCGGTCACCTTCCAAAAGGAGCTGCGTTCGATTCCGGGGTTTGATGTATCCCGTACAGGAGAGGTCCTGTTTGAGACTTGAGCATGAATTCTTGGCAAGGTATTAAGACTACCGAGAAAAAGTTTCGTAGCTGTCACCACCGGGGCCGAGCGATCAGCTCGTTTGCCGCATGCTTCGCTCATGGAACCTCGCCGCGCGGGAGTAGACAAGTTCTTCTCAAGGAGTTACGGCAGCAATTTGCATGCTAAATAAATAAAAAGCCGCATACGATGCGGCTTTTATCGTCTTCATGTTCTTGTTGTCCTACACGATTCAGAAGAGTCAGGGTTATCTAACAAATCCGTAAGTTACTTCTGCACGATCTGAATAAGGTTCCCGCAGGTATCGTCAAAGACAGCTATTGTGAGTTCGCCCATTTTTGTCGGTTCCATCGTAAACTTCACGCCTTTTCCCCTTAACCGCTCGTACTCTTTGCGAATATCTTCAACGCCAAACATGGTTGCCGGGATGCCTTCGGCAAAGATCTTCTTTTGATACTCCTTTGCGGCAGGATGTTCATTCGGTTCGAGCAAAAGCTCGGTACCGTCTTGAACATCGGGCGAAACAAGCGTTATCCACCTGAATTCTCCGACAGGAACATCCTCCTTTATAACAAATCCGAGCTTCTCTGAATAAAACTCCACTGCCCTGTCTTGATCCTGCACGAATATACTGGTTACAATGATTTTCATGATTTTATGGCCTCCTCCAGCATTATAAAATTAAAAATTACTCTATCCATCCTTTCAGCAAATTCTTCAGTGGTTCGTTGTTAAAGATAATGACTCGATATTTCCCCTTACGCTTTGTTATGACCAGTCCGGCATCCTCCAATGCAGCAAGATGTTTAGCTATCGCTTGCCGCGAAATGGAAAGGTTGTGCTTCATGATGAGACGTACCGTAAGTTCATACAACGTCAGCTCATTACGTTCGGATAATTCGTCTAACATAAGCCGCCGAGTTGGATCGCCAAGTGCTTTGAATATTGCGTCTTTGTCCCACTTCATAGTCCAATTATAAGCAACCCCAGGGTTGCTTGTCAATAAGCAACCTTAGAGTTGCATGAATAAAACGTAACTTATAATATGCTTCCTAAGTCCGCCAATCACCCCAGCCGATTAGTATCCATGGAAGGCATCTGCTTCCTAGATGTTGTTCAATAATTGAAAAAGCCGCGAAAAT
>NZ_AEXS01000060.1:0-7680 GCF_000204455.1 Paenibacillus sp. HGF5
CGGCAAATATGGCTTGCGTCAAGGCAAGCAGCGTCTGGCCAGAATATATATGACGGAGGCTTATGAAGCTTACGTGCAGTGGGGGGCTTTGGCGAAGGCTGCGGTCCTTAAGCAGGAGCACCCTCATCTGCTGCAATTGAGGCCTGAGTCTGGATTGGAACGCGTGGATACGCTCTCTGTCATGATGTCCGCCCAGGCTTTATCGGGCGAAGTGGAGATGAGTCGGCTGTTGGATTCGCTGATGCGGATTATGCTGCACAATGCGGGCGCGGAGTATGGGGCGGTTATTTTCGACGATGAGGGTAAATGGACGATTGAGGCTTGGGGCACATCAGCGGATATCCGGATCGAGTCCGTGCCGTTGGGGGAGGAATCCGAAATCGTACCTGCCCCCATTGTCGGTTATGCAGCCAGAACGCAGGAGGTCATTGTTCTCCATGACGCATCTAATGAAGGAATGTTTGTACGCAATACGTATGTCAGGAACAAAGGGTTGAAATCGGTGCTGTGTCTACCGATTATCCATCAGAATCAACTGACGTGCGTTCTATATATGGAAAATAAATTATCGAGAAGCGTATTTACGCCCCAGCGGCTCGATATATTGAAATTGCTAGGCTCTCAATGCGCAATTTCGATCAAAAATGCCAAGCTGTATACCGGGATTCAATATTTGAAGGAAAATTTGGAGCTTCAAGTGGAAGAGCGAACGCGAAGTCTGGAGCAATCGATGAGGGAAACATCGGCCGCACTGGCTGAGGCCTCTGTATATGAGGAACGGAATCGTATCGCGCAAGAAATTCATGACATTGTTGGGCATACGCTTACTTCGACGATTCTGCAGATTGAAGCAGGCAAAAGGCTGCTTCATAAGGATATGCAAGCCGGGGTTCAGCGGCTGAACGAGGCACAGGATTTGGTGCGCCACAGCCTCAATGAAATCCGGGGCTCGGTACACATGTTAAAGGAGGACAAGTATGCCCATCTTCCCAATATGCTTCAGGAGTTAATCCGGGATACAGAGCGAAACGCGGGAGTTACCATCCATGCGTCTATCCATGATTTGCCCGAATGGTTGTCTGCAGCATGTAAGAAGACGATCTATCATGCGCTGCAGGAGGGATTAACTAACGGAATACGACATGGTGGAAGCAAGGTGTTCCATTTTAATCTGATGCTCGTGGGGTCGGAGCTTGAGTTCAGGCTTCAAGACCAAGGTATCGGGGCTCGCACAATCGTTAATGGTTTTGGACTGAAAACAATGAGAGAACGCGTTGAACAATTGGGAGGCAGCTTGACGGTGGATTCCAGACCTGATCAAGGTTGTCTGCTTCTGATTAATTTGCCTTACCAAAAGCAATGGATTGGGGAAAAGGAATGGAAAAAATCACGATTGTAGTGGCTGACGACCAGCTGTTAACACGCGAAGGGCTACGGACGATACTGGATCTGGAAGACGACATGGAGGTCGTAGGGGTAGCCAAGAACGGGGAAGAGGCTTGTGAATTGGCGGATGCCCTCCAACCCAGACTTGTACTGCTCGATATTCAAATGCCCGTCATGGATGGAATCCAAGCGCT
Organism: Paenibacillus sp. HGF5; assembly: GCF_000204455.1. Lineage (NCBI taxonomy): Bacteria > Bacillati > Bacillota > Bacilli > Caryophanales > Paenibacillaceae > Paenibacillus > Paenibacillus sp. HGF5. The sequence continues at coordinate 1,581 of NZ_AEXS01000060.1, forward strand.
GAAGCATATAAAACAGAGCCATCCGGACATCTTTATTCTTATTTTGACTACGTTCATTGAGACGGATTACATCGTAGAAGGAATGGCGCACGGAGCGAACGGATACATGCTAAAGGATATGGATGCGGATAAAATGATTGCATCGATTCGGGATACGATTGCGGGACAGTTCATTCTTCCTGCTCCGGTTGCCGCTAAATTGGCGGCAAGAATGAACAGAATGTCAGAAGGGCATTCTGGTTTGCGAAAAAATCGGTTGGATCGGATCCGGTTGACCGAAAGGGAAGAAGAACTGGCGAGACTGATGGTCCAAGGGTTGAACAACCGGGAAATCGCAGATATGCTGCACATTGCGGAAGGCACAGCCCGTAATTACATTAGTAATCTCTACAGTAAACTGGAGGTTGTCGATCGGGCGCAGGCTATCGTCCGGCTTCAGGCGATGCTGTGAACATTGGTATACGAGAATTCACCAGTTGAGCTTTTACTTGTGACCATTGTTTTTATTCTTGCTAAACTAATCAATAGAAGTAATAATTAAGGCGATACCGTTGAACACGAATCTTTCGGACGGAGTCATACTTCCATTTTTTGAAAAGGAATTAGAAATGAAAGGTACAAACCAATCTTTGACAGGGCTTAGAGGTCTGCTTGCATTATCTGTCATTATCTATCATATATTCGGTTCAGCCATACTAGAAGGATATCTGCCGGAGGTTGCAAAGGAATCCCCTCTGTATTGGATCAACTATGCCGGACCTATCTCAGTTAACTTATTTTTCGTGATCAGTGGATTATTAATTACGCAAAGTCTGTTGAACAAGCGAACATTGGGGCAATTTGCTCTTAATCGTATTTGGCGTATCTATCCCGTGTTTATTACGATCCACATCATTATTTTCGCTGTAGGTCCCTTTATCGGATACAAATGGATGGATGGCATTGGATTCGTAGATTATATTACTAACTTCATAACGAATGCACTGTTACTTCCCGGCATTATTCCTTTGCCTATCGCGCAAATTGTTGCATGGTCATTAAGTTATGAGTTGTTTTTTTATATTATTGCGGGCTTGGCTTGGTTTGTTTATCGTAATGAGAGACTTTCTGTAGTTTCAAAATGGGTTCTGTATGCTTTAGTCATCGGGTTGAGCATAGTCATTGTGGTTTATCACAGTAATTTCTTGTTTTTTGCAGTAGGTGTTCTGCTCTTTATATGTCAAAATAAGCTGCGAAATAGGTCGAAGCCTAATAAGATTTTTTATTTCAATGGATTGATATGTTTCATTCTCATGTATGTCGCTTATCATATATTTACTGTGCCAATCGCTGTTGCTCTCCTGTTAAGCTTCCTGTTGTTTATTCCAATCATTAAGGAATATGGGTTATTATCTCGCGTTCTTCGTACCGGTTTTATGATTTATTTAGGCAGGATCAGTTATAGCTTGTACATGTGGCATACGATGGTTATGTTTGCGTTAAAAATCTTCGTTCCTAAACTTAGTAGTATGATTGGCAGTTCATCTTTGTCTTTTGCGATGTATGCAGTCTTATCCCTTTTCTTATCCATTGTTGTTTCGCATCTATCCTATCAATTTATAGAGCAATGGCTAACAGGTCAATTAAAGTTACGGATCAAAAAAAAAGATATTCCTGCAGAAACAGGAGTGATTATGAAGACAAGTTGATGGTCAATTTTATGTAAATTAAATGTATTTATTGACTTAATATGTAAAGCAAAGAAACCTGGACTTCTGAAATTAGAAGTCCCTTTTTGTTTCATTTATGGTTATCCCTTGTCATTATTTCTCGGGAAATAGCATCTGCTAGCGAATGATCCGAAATAAATAGTAGTTTCATCCAAATCATTCCATTAAAATAGGACTGTTGAATCAACAATCTAGGGGGATACAAAATCAGATGAACGCAGTACAGCTACGACACGTGCAGAAGACATCCGGCAGTACCGTATTAATTCCACACATCAACCTTGAGGTGAGCGCAGGTCAATGCGTCGTCATTCAGTGCAATCACGAATTAGGACATCAATTGCTGCTCGCCATGATCGGGCAGACACCGATATCGGAGGGTTCCATCTGGATTCAGGGAGAGGCGCTGACACCGGATCATACTCGGAGTTTTAGAGAAAAAATAGGGATTCAGCTGTTATCGGATGCGGCATACGAGCGTCTGAAGGTCCGTGAATTTCTCCATTTTTATGCTCGGCTCTATGAGACGAAGCCGGACATGGAGTTGTTATTGCAGCGGTTAGGACTAACCGAGAAGCAAAATAGCCGGGTGTCGCAGTTGACGCCGTCGGAATTGCGCCGATTGTCCATTGCACGTGCACTCATACATAATCCGCAGGTTTTGTTCATGGAAGACCCGGAGCAAAATGTCGATTTAGAGACTAGTTATATCATTCGTAATCTGATACCGGCTCTGATGGAGGAAGGCAAAGCGATCGTCATCACGACCCTGGTGCTGGAGCAGGCCATATCGATAACCAATGATGTGTATCTATATAGCCATGCCGGGTTCAAAAAGCTGGAGACGGCGGAAGAAGAACTCGAGCCCCTTGGCGATAAGGATGGAGATCAAGAGTCATTCCATTCAATAGAGGCCGAGGAGCAGGAAAGACGTTATACCGCAGCAGATTCCCGGAATGAAAATAGGGTGCCCGCTGAGGCTGCCACGGAGACTGTATCTCAAGAAACAGGAGCACGGGTTCCGTTAACTGCGCCTAAGACCGCAACAGAAACGGAATCCAACGAAGCTGCGCTGAAATCCGCCCAGCTAAGCGCTTTATCTGATCAATCGCATTCTTCAGAATCCGTTGATGAAGCCAGGGCTGCAGCGCAACCGGTTCCCATGGGAGCTCAAGTGCCGGCCTTCGTCCAGCCCGTACGCTTCGAGAAGATTCCGGCCAAGGTGGGGGACAAGCTGATTCTGTTTGATCCGACAGAAATTGATTATATCGAGAGCCATGAAGGCGTCGCGAATCTTCATGTTCTCCAAGGGGTCTATGCCTGCTCCATGTCGTTAAGCGATCTGGAAGAGCGACTCAAGGGGTTCGGGTTCTATCGCTGTCACCGCTCGTACCTGGTGAACCTGCAGAAGGTCCGCGAAGTCATCACATGGACACGGAACAGCTACAGTTTAATTCTGGACGACCATTCCAAGAGCTCCATCCCGTTATCCAAAGGCAAATACGATGAGTTAAAAAAGATCATTGGCATTTGATTTGCGTTGCATTCATCCGAATGTTTGCTCCGTTCACAGCTGATATCGCAGGCTTCAATGGCGGATATCCTCCTTTCATCCCTATTATAATGCGGTGTTTTCGACGTTACCTTAACATGAAGGGTGTAAGGCGACAACGACAACCCGAAGGGATGGATCAAACGTGCAACCAATCATTGAAGTCAATCAGCTGCTGAAAGCGTTCGGAAACAAGAGCGCGCTACAGCATATCCAATTTAATGTTCATCAAGGCGAAATATTCGGATTCCTGGGTCCAAGCGGATCGGGCAAAACAACGACGGTGAAGATCCTGACTTCCCAATTGCTGCCAACCTCTGGCACCGTGAAGGTGTTTGGTCAACCTATACATAAAATGAACGATGCCAGCCATAAGCGCCGGATCGGCATACTGACCGATAACAGCGCATTATATGAAAGACTCACCATTCAAGACAACCTGGAACTGTTCTGCAGGCTGTATGACGTGGAATCGAAACGGATTGCCGAGGTGCTGGAAGAGGTTAATCTGGCCAATGATCGTCAGACGATGGTGAAAAAGCTCTCCAAAGGGATGAAACAGCGAGTGATGCTGGCACGTGCTATTCTTCACAAGCCGGATCTGCTATTCCTGGACGAGCCGACGTCAGCGTTGGACCCGGTTAACACCCTTCATATTCATGAGGGCCTGCGGAAATTGAATCGGGAAGGAACCACCATTTTTCTGACCACCCACAATATGATGGAAGCGGAGAGCCTCTGTGATCGCGTGGCCTTTATCCATGATGGCGTGATCAAAGCGATCGATACCCCGCAGCAGCTGCGCCTGGCGCATGCCGATCAATCGATGACGGTGCTGGTGAAGGGCGAGGGCAAGCGGGTGCTGCAGCAGAATGAAGAGAGCGCGCGGCGCATCGGACAATGGATTCAGGAAGGCAGGCTGTTATCGATCCATTCCAATGAACCGACGTTAGGCGATATTTTCGTAAAAATGACCGGGAGGGAATTGCAATGACATTTTCCATGAAAAGACTGCAAGCCATAATAAACAAAGAGTGGAAAGATAGTATCCGTAACCCGCAAATTCTGTTGATGATGGGAATGCCGATCATGTTTGCCTTCCTGTTCAGCAAGATGGGGAGCGACGGGACAAAGGGCGATGACATGATGATCCTGAGCTTTCCGATATTACTCGCCTTATCGATGACAGGCGCATTCGTGCTGGCGATGATGGTGGCCGAAGAGAAGGAAAAGCATACCCTGCGCGTATTGATGCTCTCGCCTGCGAGCACTACCGAGATTCTGATGGGCAAAAGCTTCCTCACTTTCGTATTGACCCTGATCGCGGTGATCGCTTCGGTGGCCGTTTCGGAGGTGCCGGAGGTCAACTGGGGAATTCCGTCCCTGCTGATTCTCGTCTCGCTCATCATGTTCATTGCGCTTGGTTTAATCATCGGCTTGATGTCTCGTACCGTACAGGAGTCCTCCATTATCGGTTTGCCGGTACTGATTGTCTTCGTTATGGGCCCGATGTTCGCTCCCATGTTAGGCAATGAATGGATCATGAGCATCGTGAATTACTTGCCTACGCAGAAGTTTATCGATGTGATGGGCAGCGTCAGCCAAGGTGCCGCTATCAGCGAAATGACCCAGGATCTGCTGATCTGTGCAGGGTGGACGGTCATCTCCATCGTTGCAGCTGCCGCGGTGTACAGCCGTAAACGGTTCGATCGATAGCGCTGGCTGTCGTCGGTACCGGCCATTAGGTCCAATTAAAAAAGGTCTTTCCCAAAGCGAACCGGGGAAGACCTTCTTGCCGTTCAAACTTCCCTCAACCGGATCCGGCGACCGCAATGCCGCTGAAGGAGACCGGACCGCTGAGCAGCAGTGAATTTTCGCCGGGGGAGACTATATAGAGAGTATACCGGATCAATCCTTGGTTAACGACCGTGGCGGGAGGGGTATCACCGGCCGTCAGGGAGATGGGAAACATATTGAACGAGAGGTTCCCGGGATCGACGAGCTGCTCGTAAATGATCGTTCCGGAACCCGGCGTTCCGCTGCCGTCTCGCTCAATCAATAGAGTCATGGAAGAAGGCGCTGCCTCGGTTGTGGCCGGACGTAACAAGGATACCGTGCCGGACAGCCATACGCGCACGTCCGTGACGTTGACCGTTCCAAGCGCCGGGATGGTTTGAAGTCCGATATCTCCGATAAGGAGCGGCTCGGAAATATCGATGGGTTCACTATCGCTGGCCCGCATCGGCATATGGACGGATAGACGCATGTCCAACAATTGAATCGGCATGGAGAGAAAACACCTCCTTTTAGGATAGTATATGATCCGCTTCATCGAAGGTGTGCCAATCTGCAAGTGTTCGGTCCATCTGCGGCCGTCCGGTGGCCAAGTCCATAGAAAAGGCAGCCTCCTGGGCCGGGAAGGGCCAAGGGGCTGCCGAGAGCATGATTATTCGAATGTGATAAGCCCCGTGGTATGAAGCAGCACCAGAAATACGAGAACCGGCGCAATATAACGGAGCATGAACAGCCATACCCGGAACCAGCCTGCTTTCAGACCAGCGGCATCTGCCGCCTTCTTCCAGAAGTATCCCGCAAAGAGGGTGGTGATCAGGCCCCCGACCGGAAGCAGAATGTTGGATGTGATGAAATCCAGCCAATCAAAGAAATTTTTGCCGCCGATATCGGTAAGCCCGGGCACGATGCCGAATGACAACGCGGAGGGTAAGCCGACCAGCAGAACCAGTGCGCTGATAACCACAACGGCTTTGGTGCGTCCCCAATGCCAGCGGTCCATGACATACGAGGTTGGAACCTCCAGCAAGGAGACCGCGGACGTTAA
>NZ_AEXS01000059.1:0-9411 GCF_000204455.1 Paenibacillus sp. HGF5
AGAAGCTAACGTATTAACGTTTGCTTGTCTTACATTGACGTGATCCATTTGTTCAGTTTTCAAGGAACTTGTTGGCTGCTTTGCCGATCAAATCTCAATCAGCAGCGCAGGTTTATATCTTATCAAGCATTTAACTTGATGTCAACACTTTTTTTCGACGCCGTTCGACAAGCTTCAAAAGCTTTCGTCAAAAGCGACAGTTAGTAATATACCACGACCCAAAAGATATAGCAAGCATTTTTAAAAGAAAATATGTAAAGTTTCGCATAACATCGTTGATGACATGATTAATGCCTGTTGGAGATCAATATTCATTCGAGTCTGTCTACCTCGCCCGTATAAATTTGCTTAATCATGGAGCGCATTTTGATTTAAGTATCATCTCGAAATGTAATTGATTTCCTATACAAAAGGTTTTAAGGTTAGTTCATCGCTTTTTCACAGACCGACTACATCTATTAAGAAAGGAGTTCGCCGCATGGCAGACAAAAGCATCGCTCTCCAAAAGCCCAAAGATACTCCAAGTCCTGCGCATGGAGAGGCAAATCAGGCTACAGTATATAAAATTCTAATCGCCATCAGTTTCGTTCATTTGTTTAATGATTCGATTCAGTCCGTGATCCCTGCTATCTTTCCCATATTAAAGGATAATCTGCTGCTTACCTTTACGCAGATCGGTTGGATCTCCTTTGCCATTAATTTTACTTCATCCATCATTCAGCCGGTCATCGGGTACGCCGCGGATCGAAGGCCGACACCGATTCTGCTTCCGATTGGGATGTGTTTTACCTTTGCAGGCGTATTCATTCTTGCATATGCACATACATATATCCTGGTTCTGTTCGCTGTCGTTCTGATCGGATTAGGCTCCGCTACCTTTCATCCTGAGGGAATGCGGGTCGCTCATATGGCTGCAGGCATGCGAAAAGGTTTGTCCCAATCGATCTTTCAAGTAGGGGGCAATGCCGGGCAGTCACTTGCTCCGCTTCTAACACGATACATTTTCGTACCGTTCGGACAGTTTGGCGCGATTGGCTTCACCTTCGTTGCCGCGGCTGGTATCATCGTGCAATCCTATGTTGCCCATTGGTATCACGGCATGCTGAAAGCCGGTTACACGTTTAAAAAGAAAGCTGCCGGACGCATGCTTGATCCCGCTCGCCGCAAAAGCGTACGCAATGCCACGCTGGTTCTCGTCATTCTCGTGTTTATCCGCTCCTGGTATGGCGCAGCCATTAGCAGCTATTATGCCTTCTACCTCATGGATGCATACAAAATCACGATTGACAATGCTCAGATCTATATTTTTCTGTTTCTTGCATCCGGGGCCGTTGGCACCTTCTTCGGCGGTCCGTTGGCCGACCGCTTTGGCCGTCGCAACATGATCATGCTCTCCATGATCGGCACGGCACCCATTGCGTTGATTCTTCCGTTCGCCTCCCCGTTCTGGGCGGCTGTATTGCTGCTGATCGGCGGGTTTGTTCTATTGTCCAGTTTCTCGGTCACCGTTGTGTATGCCCAAATGCTGCATCCGGGTAATATCGGTACGGTATCCGGGCTGATCACCGGGTTTGCTTTTGGCATGGGCGGGGTCGGTTCGCTTGTGCTCGGAAATCTCGGGGATGCTTGGGGAATCGGCAATGTGATGATCGCCATCGGCTTCTTGCCGCTGCTAGGTCTGCTTGCCCTGCTTCTTCCGGGTGATGACAAGCTGGATCAGTGGTCAAGGGAATAGTCGTACTATGGAAAAAGACACTCATAGGGCTGCACAATGGTGCGTTGGTGAGTGTCTTTTTATTTCATTTTTTTGACGAGTTTTATGAACCAGTATAGGAATATCCATGGGAGCACGTATTTAGTCACCCACTCGAAGCTCAACTGAATAGCTCCGGCTTCTGATCCCTCAACCAGATTCCCCACTACAGAAACCATAACGAAAAATAGCACGATGGCAATGGTTGCATAGAACACTGTTCTATATCTCATGTCATCCCCCTTCATCGAATTCAGGCGCTACCAAAATATTACACACCCCAGAATGTCGAATCAACCTATTTGTTGAAAGTAACAAGCAGCGAGCGCATTATAAAGAGGAGATGCCCCGTCACGTCGATGACATGGAGCAGCTCCTCTTTAACTCAACCAGAATTGTATTGAAACAGCTTAGCCTTCATTAAATTTTGTTCAGATAATCCAGTAAACGGTACACAATGACGGATACCTGTGCTCGAGTGGAAGTCTCGCCCGGTGCGAAGCGGTTGCCGCTCACTCCCTTCACCAAACCTTCGTTTACGGCAAAGGCCACGGCCGCACGTGCATCCTCCGAAATCAGATTCGTGTCGCTAAATGACAAGGATGCCGTCTCGGAATCCATCTTCAACGCTTCCGCAATCATGACTACCATGTCCTCGCGGGTCAGCGGATGCTTCGCCCCCGCTTCTTTGCTGCGTGTTTCCCAATCGATGCCTGTCTCGAAAATACGATCAAGGAGCGTCGCAAATTCGGCACGGGTTACCGCATTGTTCGGCGAGAAACGTCCCGCACCGGTACCGTTCGTGATATGCTGCGAGGCAGCAACCTCAATCTCATCCTTAGCCCAGTGGCTGACGATGTCGTTAAAGGTCACGTTATTCTCGGCGGCCACATAAGAGCCCGGTCCGTCGATACGGAACGTGATCGATCCGCGCTCAGCCGATTGCAGCAATCCTGCGGATTGCAAGTCACCTTTTTCCGACTGAACGTAGGCACCCACCTTGCGGGCATCCTTCACTTTGGCGGAATCATAGGTTAGTGTCAGCAAAATCGAATGCTTGAACTTGTCGGCATGCTTCACCGTTACGAGCGGCGAAACCACATTCAAGCTTGCAGGATTCCCCGCCTTGCCGGCAGCTACCGACACCGTCAAAGTGAATCCGCTGGCCGTCGTGAAATCATCCAAAGCTTCGGCAGGCACCGTCAAGGTAAAACCGTTACCCGTGATAACAAGCGGTTTGCCTGATGCTTTCAGTTTATCGACAGTCGTCTTGCCTAGGGTCAGAGCTACGTCGCTGTATTTGCTGAAATCCAGCTTGGATACGTCCAGCTTCACTTCTTTACTTTCACTAGTAATTCCTGTAGTAACCGCTGCTTCAGACAAAGCTGCCGTTGCGGATTCGGTGCCATCCGCATTTTTCTGGGTGGTTACTTTAGCATCCCCTGATACTTCAGGAGCCGGAGTGGACGGAGTTCCCGTGGAGCCGCCGCCGGAAGATGAGCCTCCACCGCCGGAACCTCCGCCTGGGTTACCTGGGTCCGGGTTGCCCGGTCCTGGCGCGCCTGTCAACTGCAGGTCAACCGTCGCTTTTCCTTCCAGACCTTGGCGGTCCTTCACGGAAAGCTCTACCGTATAGTTCCCTGAAGACAATCCGTCTAACGCGATGGTAAAGGCGCCATCCTGCTCGACATCAAAGCTGCCTTCCTTCGCTACCGTTTTATTGGCTCTTTTAATAACATAAGTGGCATCCAGCCATTCGCTCACGTCAAAATCAATAGCCCATTCATCCCACAACGCCGGAACTGCCGTTACATAGAGATCATCGATCGTGCCGGTTAGTGCAGGATTGCTCTTGCCGGAGATTTTGACATCTGCATTCGTTTGAATCGAAGGTGCCGATCGCTTCACGAAGAAAGGAATCGTGGCATAATCCGAGTGAACCACGAGATTCGTATCCAAGGAAAGAAGCTCGATCGAGTACAATCCATCCCGAACCTCTACCTCTTCCTCGGTTTCATAGTCGGCATACTTCCCGTTCCAACCGATCGTAAAGGAAGTATTGGCATCAAAGTAGGCTTCACCTCCGAATATTTGGCCGATAATGCCGTCACCGTCAACACCTGCTTCCGGGTTGAGGCTGTCATACAAGTCCACAATGACGATCTGCATCGGATTGTAGAATTCGAAAGCCAGGTTGAGCTTGCCCAGCTCACCGGTCTCGGTCAACGGAACATGCGGCAAGTAGGTTTCGGTGTCACTATAGGCTTTTGTATATTTCACGCCCGTGATTTCAAGATTAAAGTACGCAACGTAAGGAACCGAATAGGTGTGGGTTCCATTCGTAAAGGTAATATACCCTTGTTGTTCCGATACGCCCTCTATCCCTTCCGGCACTTGAAGGGTCACTGTAACCTCTTCTTGACCGTTGAGGGTGAAGGTGCTTTTATCGGTTGTAACACTTACTCCCGGCGTGACCTGCGTGTTATTGATTTGCACATTAAACGTGCCGCCCGCGTTTCCAACGCTCTCTACCTTTATCTTTTTCTGAACGGTCTTGGCAGACTTGCCGGTAAAGTTACCGAAATTTATGCTTCCGGTGATGTTTTCCTTTTGGTTGGAAGTTCCGTTCTCTTGATACGAAGTCTTGTCCAAGACCTTCACCAGCGCCTCTGCCTGAATGGTCTGGAGCGCCTGTACGCGTCCGGCCCCTTGATCTGTCACATCGTAGGATTCAGTATTCAGCACTTTGGCGTTATTCATCAAGGCGACTTTGACATCGAACGGAGTCCAGTCGTTGTGCTTCTCCAGGATGAGCGCCGCAAGCCCTGCCACATGCGGGGACGCCATACTAGTGCCTGTTAAGCGGTCATAGGACTGACTGTAATCCGCACCTGCAATGTCCTTCCCGTATGCCGGAACGGATGACAGAATGCTCGTACCCGGCGCTACCACGTCAGGCTTGATATCCAGCGTCTTTTTGGCCGGGCCTCTAGAGCTGGAATCATTGATTTCATCGCCAGGGGTTCGGTTTTTAATAAAATCGGTGAAATTCACTTTCAGATCCGGGTTGGCATCGAGCAGCGATTGGATATAATCGCCGTCTTCTTTGCTCATACTAAAGGTTGGAATGAAGGCAAAGCTGTCTCCCAGCAAGACGCCGATCGGGCCAGGGTTCTGGTTGAATACGATGGCACCCGTTGCGCCTGCTGCCTTAGCATTCGCAATTTTATCAACGAAGGCGAGTTCGCCGCGTTTAATCAATGCGATTTTGCCCGCTACGTCTTTGCCAGCGAAATCCTCTGGTTTACCCAGATCCGCATAAATGAGTCCGAAATCCCCATTCAGGACGACTTCAGGGTCCTCTGCCAGATTCCACGCCATTAATTCAAGCTTATACGTAGCATCTACCACGGTAACCGGAGCGGCATCGTCAGCCTGAGGGGCTACTTCATCGTCGGCAGATTCAACTGGCACTTCATCAGTGGCTGGCTCCTCTGCTGCGCGGTCACCCGATTGGACTAAGTTTGAATCCTGCTCCGGATTAACGGAAGGCGCCGTGTCATCGGTCGATGCTTCCTGGGCAGCTTCATCGATCTGTGCTTCTGCCTGCTCGTCAGGCGTGACAGATGGTGCTGGTCCTTCTCCAAGCTCAACCGTGCCCTCATTGTTTTCAATGGGCTTACCCGGCAATTCCGCGTCCGTGAAAAAGTGCGATGTTGCCGCCATTTCGTCGCTTGGCCCCGTGGAGTTTCCTACCGTAATCGGAAAAGCCGCCGCCCCGGCGATCCAACCGTCCAGCGGTTTGGCCCTGTATTGCCGCTTGCAACGACTGGCGTGACACCAGCCAGCGCAGCATTGTTAAGTGCTACGGACGTTACATAGTCCGGATCATTTCGGGAATTGCCCAGGGAGAGGTTGATTACATCCATTCCGTCCTGAACGGAACGGTCAATACCTCCCAGTACCCAGCTGGAATAGCCGCTTCCGTACGGCCCAAGAACGCGGTAAGCATAGATATCCGCTTCGGGAGCAATGCCCACGACTCCATATTCGCCGGCATCACGGGCTCCGATGGTACCCGCTACGTGCGTTCCATGATCGGTCCAATACGTGCTCCCCCTGTCATCGACCTGCGGGGGATTGGAGGGATCATTCTCCCAGTCGAGCGGAGTCGTCTCATAAGGATCATTATCTTTGTCGACAAAGTCGTACCCGCCCTTATAAGCATCCTTCAAAACCGGGTGAGCGTAGTCAATACCTGTATCAATAACGCCGACTTTAATGCCTTTGCCCGTATATCCGAGATCCCAGACATCAGGAGCACCGATGAACGGCCCCGTGTCTTTCATGTATGGATTCACTTCGCCCTTCGGTCCAACCGTTACCTCCAGATCGGGATAAACGCCTAGAACGCCAGGGATATCCAGCAGCGCTTCAACCTTGCTGCCATCGATCTCCATCGACACCCCGTTGAATGCGTAGCTATATTGATCGGAGATTTCATGCGTGATGTTCTTCGTGTTCAGGCTGCGTATAAAAGTCCGCTGCTCCAATTGTACCTGTGCTTCAACCTTCGCCTCTGCGGATGAGCTGAATGATTGGCCCTGAATCGAGGAAAGCCCTTTGGCCAAAGCCACTGGCTCGGTAGACAATTCTACGATAACCTTTGTAGGCCCCCCAGCCGATTTCTGCAGGCTTTGATCAAGCGCGGGAAACTCCGCAAGCTTAGCTCGCTGTTTCAGCATATCCTTTATCTGCCTAGCTTCTTCGGCACTGAGCGGATTGTTCAGCTCGATCTGCCGTTCAGACGGAGCCGCCCCGGCCGCTGGTGCAACCAGTGATAGCGTTAATGCAAAACTTAGTAGTGCAGACCACAACTTTTTACTCAAGGCTTTGCCCCTCCCATAAGATAGATTTCCCAATCAAATTAGGGTCCGGGATGTCATCAGCATATCTGCGCTGCCTAACGATGGTATCCACTCCTTTCCGCATAAGACTGACCCGTGGTAAATTATTCTAGAATCCAAAATTAGATTCCTTCATCCTTTTCTGTATGTTTTTGTTAAATTCAGTCGAATGTTTAGGAGCTTTTGACGAATGATCGAAAACTTCATAGATTCAAGGAAAATATGGCTTACATCGCAAGTAAGGGAGGAGAAAGGAATTCGGGAAAAAGAAAGAACCGAGGCTATCGATAGCCTCGGTTCTTATGGGGTTGCAACTGATATTGCAAAATATATCCAGGGTATGCTGTTATTCGTTCAACAACCGCACGAACTCTTCTTCATCCTCCAGGATGTCGATGCCGAGCTGCTGGGCTTTGGCCAGCTTGCTGCCGGCTTTTTCGCCTGCAATGAGGAGGTCGGTTTTCTTGGACACGCTGCCGGTGACCTTCGCGCCAAGCGCTTCCAAGCGTTCGGTTGCCTCTTCGCGGGTCAGCAGATGGAGGGTGCCTGTTAACACAACCGTTTTGCCGCTGAAATAGGAATCGGTGCTGACCGGCTTCGGCGCTTCCGGCGCTTTCGCTTGGACGCCCAGCGAGAGCATCTTCTGGATGCTCGCTTGGGCAAACGGGTCGGCGAAGTATCCCGCGATGCTTTCGGCCACGATGCCGCCCACGTCCGGCAGCTCGACCAATTCTTCCGCGGTCGCCGCCATCACGCGGTTCAAATCACGGTAGTGATCGGCCAGCATTTTGGTTGTGGATTTGCCGGTATTCGGTATGCCCAGTGCAAATAGGAACGATGCAAGATCCCGCTCCTTGCTCTTCTCGATGGCATCCAGCAGATTCTGGGCTTTTTTCTCGCCGAAGCGCTCCAGCTTCAGCAAGCTGTCAAACGACAGTGTATAAAGATCCGCCGGTTCTCTCACGCCCAGTTCGTCGTATAACTGGATCGCGGTTTTATCGCTGAATGTTTCAATGTCCATGGCATCCCTGGAAGCAAAATGCGTGATCCGGGCCACGATTTGCGGCTTGCACCCCGTCTTGTTGTTGCAGAAGAGGTGGGCGCCGCGCTGTTCCAGCGGAAATCCGCAGGATGGACACTGTTCCGGATACAGGATCTCTTCGCCATCCTGCTCCTCCGTCACTTTGCCGAGGATCTCGGGAATGACGTCATTCGAACGGCGAATGAAGACCCGCGAGCCCAGCGCGAACTTGAGGTTCTTACGCTCAATATCCCCGATATTGTTCAGCGTACAATTTTGCACCGTAACTCCGGCCAGCTCAACGGGCTCTACACGCGCTAATGGCGTGATTTTTCCGGTCCGTCCCACATTCCAGGTAACCGACTGCAGCACGGTCGTGGTTTCTTCCGCTTCGAATTTGTAAGCGACTGCCCAGCGCGGGAACTTGTCGGTATATCCAAGCGCCTCGCGGATGCGGAAATCGGTCACCTTCACAACCGCCCCGTCAATGAGGTAATCGAGCTCGGAACGGCGTTTCTCGATATCGGCCAGCTGCTCCATCACATCATCAAACTGCTCGAAATAGAAAATGTACGGGTTGACCTTCAGCCGATTCTCGCGCAGGAAGTCCATCATTTCCTTGTGGTCGGCAAAAGTGATTCCATCCGAGTAGCCGACATTATAAAAGTACGCGTTCAGCTTACGCTCGGCCGTCACCTTCGGATTCAGATTGCGAAGCGCTCCTGCGGCAGCATTACGCGCGTTCTTGAGCGGCTCTGCCGCGGTTTGATTGTATTGTTCCAGCACGGACAGGTTCATGATGCCCTCGCCCTGCACTTCGATCGTGCCTTCCGTGTACGGGATCGTCATCGGCACCGACTTGATGGTCTTCACCTGTGCCAAAATGCCTTCGCCAACCGTTCCGTTGCCCCGTGTCGATGCTTGAACCAGCTTGCCGTCCTGATAGGTCAGATTCAGCGTCAGCCCGTCAAACTTCAGCTCCAGTGCATAACAAGGCGACGGCAGAGGATTGCCGGGATTCTTCGTATTATAGTCATTGACCAGCCTGACCACGCGATCATGCCAGGTACGGAGCTGCTCGATGTTCTGGGCTTTATCGAGACTCCATAACGGAGCCAAATGGCGGTGCGGAGCAAAACCCTTCAGAATCTCCCCGCCCACCCGCTGGGTCGGAGAATCCGGGAGCGTCACTCCGGTCTCTGCCTCCAACGCTACCAGCTGGTCGTACAGGGCGTCATACTCCTTGTCGCTTACAAGCGGCTGATCCAGCGTGTAGTAATGGTAATTATAATTGTTCAGCTCCGCAATGAGCTTCTCCATCTTTTCCTTGAAATCCATGCAGGGGCAATCCTCCTTCAATATAATAAGGCCATCATGGGTTATGCTGCTTTAGATGCATATTTACCTAGTTCTATCCCTTATTCCACCTTCGTAATCGGCGCAAAGCCCGCAAGCAGGCGTTTCACGCCCACAGGCGCCGGGAATGCAATCTGCAATTCCATGTCGTTGCCGCTGCCCTTCACCGCTACGATCGTACCGGTCCCCCATTTGCCATGGGCGACTTTGTCGCCGGCCTTAAAATCGCCGCTGCCCGAGGCAGCCGCTGGACGGGATGAACCACCGGTTGTCATCGTCACCCGGCTCTTCGGCGCGGCTTGCGCGGAAGCGGTCGATCCGCTGAGGGAGAGGTCCACGCTGCGGCCGCCGCCAAAGTTGCTGCCTCCACCGCC
>NZ_AEXS01000058.1:0-10386 GCF_000204455.1 Paenibacillus sp. HGF5
GAAGCTGTCCAGCACGCTGAACGCCCCTGCCGTCATGATGGGCTTCGGCTTGCCGGACGAGAATCTGCATGCGCCGAACGAGCATTTTAATTTGGAGAATTTCGATAAGGGCTTGCTGACGATCGTAGAATATTTGAAGCTGGTATAACGGTGACGCCAACAGTCCGAAAGTAACATAGTAACATCCTAAATAAGAACGCGTATGGCGGGATAATTGAATCCTTTCCAATACGCGTTCTTTTGCTTTTATGAGAGCCACTTGCGATTCATAATCCGGTTATTGGCGTGGGAGCCACTTGACATTCATAAGCCGGTTATTGGCGTGGGAGCCACTTGACATTCATAAGCCGGTTATTGGCGTGGGAGCATCGATTTACCGACGGAAAGCGGCCAGGACGTGTTTACACGACTAAACACCTGCAGATCCCCAATCAGACGGTGCCATATTAAATGGTTGCCGGTCCTATGTATGGGGTGGTTTCCCTACCAGCAGGCAGTTCTTCACCACAACATGTGGTTTCCACACCTAACAGGTGTCTTCATCCCATCACATGCGGTTTCCACGGCAAACAAGCGCCGTAATCCCCATTCCCATCGGACTACAGATCCGTTATTTACCACAAATCAGGCCATTCTCTAAGTGTAACGGACACCAGTTCCGTTATTTAACCCTTTCGCCGCCAAAAAAAGGACTTTTTATGCAAATAACGGACCTCATGTCCGTAAGCATCAAAGTTTAGCTCTTATCAGAGCAAATAACGTATCCTGTGTCCGGTGAATCCCATTTGACTCGTTTGTCACGTTTGTCACGTTTGCCACATTTGCCACATTTGTCATCGGTTTGCGCAGCCTGTTCGCTTATTCGCGTACCCCTACCGACCATCAAGAGTAATTACACAATGTTTAGCATCGGCCTTTCTCCCATAGACTATGTTTTTGCGCGTATCAGCGTATATGCATGAATAGCGGTGGGGATGTTAATACAAGTGGAAATCGGGTATTTAGAAGATAACTTCTGTACAAAGCATAAGGAGGGAACGTATGAGAGCAGTCACATTTCAAGGCGCCAAAGACATTCAGGTCAAACACGTGGAGGATCCATCCATTCGGACCCAGGATGATATTATCGTCCGCATCACCTCTACAGCCATTTGCGGTTCCGATCTTCATATATACCTAGGGGCTATGCCCACAGCTAAAGATTTCGTGATCGGCCATGAGCCCATGGGGATCGTAGAAGAGGTCGGTGCCAACGTAACCCGCGTGAAAAAAGGCGACCGCGTCGTTCTTCCGTTCAATGTTTCTTGCGGTCACTGCTACTATTGCAATCATGATATGGAGAGTCAATGCGACAATTCCAATGGCAACCCGGATGTCCATGCCGGAGGGTACTTGGGTTACACCGAACGCTACGGAAGCTATCCCGGCGGACAAGCTGAATATTTGCGCGTGCCCTACGGGAACTTTATGCCGTTTGTCATACCGGAGTCGTGCGAGCTGGAGGATGAGGCGCTTCTGTTCTTGTCCGACGTTCTCCCTACCGCCTATTGGAGCGTAGAGAATGCCGGCGTTAAACCGGGCGATACCGTAACGGTGCTCGGCTGCGGGCCGGTTGGCCTGATGACCCAGAAATTCGCCTGGATGAAAGGCGCAAAACGGGTAATCGCCGTGGACCGTCTTCCTTATCGTCTGCAAAAAGCAAAACGGCTGAACAACGTGGAGATCTACAATTTTGAAGACTATGACGATATGGGCAAATACATTCGAGAGATTACCAAAGGCGGCACGGATATCGTGATCGACTGCGTCGGCATGGACGGGAAGAAGTCGACGATGGAAGCCATCGGCCAAAAGCTGAAGCTCCAGGGCGGAACGTTGAGCGCGATTGATATCGCCATCCAGGCCGTGCGCAAATTCGGCACCGTCCAGCTGACCGGCGTATACGGTTCGCTGTACAATATGTTCCCGCTCGGCCATATTTTTGAACGGAACATTACCCTTACCATGGGGCAGGCTCCCGTTATTCATTACATGCCGGAGCTGTTCAAGAAGATCACCGCCGGCGAATTTGATCCGACGGAGATTGTCTCCCACCGGCTTCCCCTGGAACAGGCAAGCGATGCCTATCGGATATTCAGCGATCACGAGGACGAATGCACCAAGGTCATTCTGAAGCCGTAGCGTAATTCCACAGAAAAAGGATAAACCAAGCATTCCCTGTCATATCCTTTATCTTGGATAGGAGATGCTTGGTTTTTTGTGTCCCGGTTCATGGAATTTAGGGAGTGAGCCTAAATTTTCGCCGGGTGCGAGTTAGGCGCTTCGACATAACTTCGCACGTCCAAAGGGGTGAGTAGTCAACGTTAACCACATTCGCCGGGTAGGCTGTCTATTCACTCGCTTTTCTGGGATTCACCCGGATGATTGTCCCGCACGGATCCGATATCCAGTAGCCCCGCGAGTTCTCGTAAACCTCCACCTCATCCCTGCGGTCCACCCGGTGCTCTCTCAAATATCGGGCAGCCTCCTCCGGATCCTCCGTGTTGACCTCGAGCCAAACATCCTGCTGCGAATAGTTGAGCATACAATCCAGCCATAAGGTATTCGAGCCGTGCTGAAAAGCATGCGACCCGTCCTTGAAGCCCAAATATGGCAGCCGTAAAACCTCTTTGTAAAAAAACACGGTCTCCTCATACTTGTGCTTCGGAATTTTAATGGCAATATTATTTCCGCCGATAAACTGAATATCCGCTGATGTCATGAGTGCAAACCTCCATTGGGGATTTTGTGCCATTGTATCATGCAGCAGCTTGGTTAAATTCTTCTGGATTGCTGTTATTCGCGGCGATTTGCCAAAACCTCGGCTTTCGTTATATACCAATTGGGCACATGCGTCCGGAATCCATCATACCCATTCAGTACGGTTTGAGCCTGGTTCATCATAACCTCCACTTCCTGCTCTCCGAACGGGATGGCCCAATGAATGGAGGAAATCTGATTGCTTGCGATATAAAGCGCCATTAATTTGAAAAATGAATCCGGCACCTCTCGTCCTTGGAAATATCCGTGAATACGACCCGAAGCGAACCACGGGCTAATCGCGGCATCCCACGTAATCCGGTTAAACTCCTCCCAAGGATCACCGTAGTCCGCCCGGTTGAAATCAATGATGCCGAGTTCCCCTTCAGGCGTAACCACCATGTTGCCGACATGATAATCCCCATGTTGAAAAGCAAGGGGCCGCTCTTCCAGCAAATACCGGTGCTCCTCCATAAAACGGATGAAGTTCTCAGCGCCGGCAAGCCGGATGCCGCAGCTCTCATAATTTTTTATGTACCTATCCATTTTTGAATTATAATATGACGCCCACGTATCCAAACCGCTTTTTGCCGGAATGCCATGCATCCTGTCCAAATATACGCCTGACTGAAAGCCAAGCCGGTACTGCTCTTCAGAATCCAGCAAAGGAATCGCCTCCCTGGCATCTTCTCCCGGAACCCATGTGAACAGGGAATACACTTGCCGGCCATCATGACAGACGCCAAAATCCATCGGTCGAGACGTGCGCATTTCGATGGGATCCAGCTGTTTTACCGTTTCAAACTCCCATTTCTTCCTCTCGAACTGAGAGATGTCGGATAGCCGGAGGAGCCACTCCTTCCCTTGCATATCCTGAATATAATATTTACGATCTGCCGACCAGCCCTTGTCAACCGCTTGAATGACAATCCATCCATCAGCCCCCGGGATATCACGAATCGCTTCCCGCATGCCCTGCACCTCCTGTATCCAAATTCTTCACGATTCTTGAACTTCATTCATTATAAATGAAGAGGAAAACTTAGACCATTCAGATGAAAATATCAGCCTCCTTTCGGGTCACCCGTGTTGACCTCATGCCAAACATCCTGCTGCGAAATAGTTGATCATACAATCCCATTTTTTTATTTTGTCCTATAATCACTGACCGTAACTGTCAGGAATGATGTAATATACTCGATTTGCAGCACACATCCTAAACCAAAGCGAGGGTTAACACATGAACATGAGCAAAGCGGATTTTACGACAGAATGGTTAAAAGAGGCGCATATAACGGAACAAGTCATGAACGCTTTAACCGACGATTCGCTTAAAACCGCCATAACGGAGCAGCATCGCACGCTCGGTCAGCTGGCGTGGCATTTGGTTATGTCGATTCAGTACATGACCATGCTCGGTTTGCAATTTGAGGGCCCGTCCCGCGAGCAAAATATTCCCGATTCGGCCGCCGAAATTACGGACAGCTACCGCCGGATCCGGCTTGCCCTTCTGGATGCGGTACAGTCGCAGTGGAGCGAGGAGGATCTTCGCGCTACCCGTGAATTCGACGGAGAGCCTTGGACCAATGCGGCATTCCTGCATTTTACCCTGGTTCATCAAGCGCATCACCGCGGACAAATGACGGTGCTGATGAGACAAGCCGGCCTGCGGATTCCCGAGCTCTACGGTCCGACCTACGATTCCTGGATCGACAAGGGCATGGACCCGCTCGTATAAAAAAGATACAATCTACTTAAAAGTAAGCAGTCAGGATCGTCCCTAAGGAAGGAGCGCGTTTTGATGTCCAAAGCGGATAATATGCTGTCGATCCTGTGGATGCTTCGCTCGGGCAAAAAAATGACCGCGCAGCAAATCGCCGATGAGCTGGAAATTCATGTTCGAACGGTGTACCGCTGCATCGATTCGTTATGCGCCAGCGGCGCGCCCATCATCGCCGATTCCGGGCCGAACGGCGGCTTTCGGATCCTCGGGCAGTTTACGGAATCCCCGCTGATGTTTGACGCTGAAGAGCAGAAAGCATTGGTACACGCTTCGATCTTTGCCAAAGAAACCGGCTATCCGTTCACGGACGCGCTGGAGCGGGCGATCGGCAAGCTGAAGCTTTATACGAACGAGGAGCAGCTTCATCAGATCGAACGGCACAGCAGCGGCATCGCGGTTTTGCAGCCTCCAGTCCAAGACGGGCTTCGCCCGCTGCTGCAGACGCTGGAGAATGCCGCGGCACAGGGACAAACCCTGAAGATGACGTATTCGAAGGGCCGGGAAGGCGCCGGAACCGTCCGAGAGTTCGATCCCTACGGCATTATCCACTGGAAGGGCCAATGGTATGCTGCGGGCTACTGCCGTCTGCGCCAAGAGATTCGCAATTTTCGCGTAGACCGGATCCTCGATCTGGAGACGACAGAACTGGTCTTTGAGCGGCCCGTTGATTTTTCGGCCAGGGATGTATTGCTTGGTAGTCTTCTCCCGGATCCAGGCAGCACGGAACCCCTGGTCGATGTTGTCATCCAAGCCCACGAGCATGTTCTGAATGAATTGAGCCAGCATTGGTTGTTTGGGCATACCCTCGTATCGCGTCATGATGGAGAGGCTCGTTTCCGGCTGGACACGTCTTCGCTGACGTCCTATGTGCCCTACTTCCTTCTCCCCTACGGTAAAGCTTTAACCATTCTGGAGCCCGCTTCGCTCGTCCTGAAACTGTCCGAGATCACGACAAGCTTGGCGCTCCATTACGAACGCATGTTAACCGGCATGACCAAAAAGGAAGGATGATACCCATGGAGAAATTTGCAATGTACGGGAAATTGATCGCCCATCCCGGCAAACGGGATGAACTTGCGGAGATCCTGCTTGAAGCAGCCGCGATGCTTCGCGATAACGAAGACTGTGAGCTTTATATCGTCAACGTCTCGGACAGCGATCCGAATGCCGTATGGGTCACGGAATTGTGGAGCAGCCAAGACGCGCATGCCGCTTCCCTGCAGGGAGCGGATACGTCCGAGCTGCTGCAGCGCGGGCGGGCGCTGATTGCCGGCGCAGAGCCGCTCAGGCTTAAGCCGCTTGGGGGCAAAGGGTTTTAGGGTAATCCCGGTTAGGAATAAAAGAGGCCGTTCCCGAATCGAAATTCAGGAACAGCCTCTTTTTTTGCTATATATTGCTATATATTGTTACGATATTCCGAGGGGCTGTAGCCTACCTCTTTCCGAAACGTTTTCGAGAAATAGTTCGCCGATTCAAAGCCGGTGGCATCCGCAATTTCCTTGATGCTTAGAGACGTCGTCCTCAGCATGAGTTTGGCCTGCTCCATTCGTTTGAGGCTTAAATATTTTTGCGGCGTGATTCCGAAATGCCGTTTGAAATACTTAATAAAATAATTCGGGTGCAAATGCAGCGTTCCCGCCATCTGCTCCAGTGTAATTTCCTCATGCAGATGATTTTTGATGTACTGCTGCACTTTGTGGAGCCTGCCCATATCCTCCATTTTGTCCGCATGAATCTGCGGCTGCTGGTGTTCGAACACGCGGGAGAGGATGTCCAGCATCACGGACTTTTCCCTCAATCGCGCGGCGAGGGTATCGGAGCGATGCGCATCGACGAGCTGCTGGAATAATGCAGGCATCTCCGCGTTCCCCGACAAATCGTAGCAATGGGGCACGTTCAGCCAGGAAAACACATCGGAATCGCCCACGGTCGCCGAGAAGTGAGACCAGTATTTAAGATAGGGACGGCCGCTGATGACAGAGTAGGATTGCCGCGTCCGTGCCGGCATCAGAACCAATTGACCCGGTACGGGATACAGCTCCTCATCGCCGATCTTCACCCACCCTTCCCCATCCAGGATAAAATAGAGCTTGTTGTACGACACGGTGTAGTCGAATTCCTTCCATTCCGGCCAGCACTGCGTTCTTTCGGCCTCCCAGATCTGAACCTGCATGTTCAGGAGCATCTGCTGAATGGCTTCATGTTTATTTCGTTCATTCTTCATCTTCAATTATCCTCTAAAGTTATTATAATACCCGTCGGAGTTAAGTAATTATCTATTCATACTAACACATTCTTGTTAAAATCAAACTCGACAATTCCAAGAATCGGAGGTTTGAATCCATGACAACGACTACCACTCCAACCAATCAAGTCATCCATGATCGAAACCAGCGCGTGCAATGGTTCCAGAACGACCGTTTCGGCATGTTCATTCACTGGGGGCTTTACTCCATCCCGGCCCGAGGCGAATGGCTCCGAAGCACGGAACAGATGAGCATCGAGGACTATCAGGCCTATTTCGATGAATTTGATCCCGTTGACTATAATCCTCGGGAGTGGGCCAAAGCGGCCAAGAAAGCAGGCATGAAATATGCGGTGCTGACGGCCAAGCATCATGACGGATTCTGTTTGTTCGACAGCAAGCTGACGGAATATAAGTCAACGAATACCAAAGCCGGCCGGGATCTCGTGCAGGAATTTCTGGAAGCTTTCCGTGAAGAAGGCCTTAAAGTCGGCCTCTATTTCTCGCTGATCGACTGGTATCATGAGGACTACCCGGCTTATGGAGACCGGATTCACCCGATGCGGGCGAACGAAGCCTTCAAGCGCGATCCGAAAAACTTCGACCGATACCTGGATTACATGCATGGGCAGGTGCGTGAGCTGCTCACAGGCTACGGCAAACTCGATATCATGTGGTTTGACTTCTCTTATGATAACATGCGCGGCGAGGTGTGGCGCGCCACCGAACTAATGAAAATGATCCGCGAGCTTCAGCCGCACATTCTTATCGACAATCGGCTGGAGGGAAGCGGCGAGAGCGGCGGCAGCATCTATACCACCGATCCGTCCGTATACAGCGGCGACTTCGCGTCGCCGGAACAGATCATTCCGCCGCACGGGGTTGTGGACCAGACAGGTGCCCCGATTCCATGGGAAGCCTGTATTACGCTGAACAACAACTGGGGTTATGCCGCAGCTGACCGCAATTACAAATCGGCAACCACCATCATCCGCAAGCTGGTGGAATGCGTCAGCAAGAACGGCAACATGCTGTTGAACGTCGGTCCTGACGCGAAAGGCTCCATCCCGAAAGAGAGCCTCGACGTGCTGGAGGAAATCGGCGACTGGATGAGCAAGAACGGAGACAGCATCTATGGCTGCGCGGCTGCCGATTATCCGAAACCGGAGTGGGGTCGTTATACCCAAAAAGGCAATACGCTCTATGCCCACGTCTTTGAGGAGTCTATAGGACCGATCAATCTCATCGGCATGGCCGACAAGGTGAAGAAGGCCCGGCTGCTCGCGGACGGATACGAATTGTTCCTCAGCCGCCCTTGGAGCGCGGCCGAATTCGTCGAAGACGCATTCGTGAACTTCGCGCGTCCTGAACACTTTACCTATCCGCTCCCCGACAAACGCAATACCGTCATTGAACTGGAGCTTTATGACGAATCGGACCGTTCGTAACGATAAGATCCCTTATACATGAACTAATCCCTATAAGAGCCTGACTCGATGTTTTGTTACATCGCGTCAGGCTTTTTTATGTCCGGACGCCTACTCCTCCCATAATCATCACGCAGTTTCAAACGCAAAAAAAACGTATTGCACAATAACTGTTTATGAAATATACTAATTATCAATTAAACTGTTTATATAATACACAATTAATTAAAGGAGATGTTCGGCTCATGAGTAACTATGCTGTTGAAATTCGTCAGCTTCGCAAAAGCTTTGGACACCAGACCGTATTGGACGGGATCGACCTGAGCGTGCCGCGAGGAGACGTATTTGCTCTTCTCGGTCCTAATGGGGCCGGCAAGACAACCTTGATTCACATCCTGTCCACGTTGGTGACGCCCGATGCCGGGAGCGTGAGGATTAATGGGTTCGATCTCCGCGATCACAAGCAGGATGTGCAGCGGTCCATTAGTCTGACCGGCCAATTCGCGGCCGTTGACGAAGTGCTGACCGCCGAAGAAAACCTCAGGATGATATGCAGGCTGTCGGGTCTATCCGCGGCGGAAGCCGGACAGAGAACCGCCGAGCTGCTGGAGCACTTCGATCTGGTGGCCGCAGCGGCCAAGCGAGTGAAGACGTATTCCGGCGGGATGAAGAGACGGCTTGATCTGGCGATCAGCCTTGTCGTGCCGCGGCCCGTGCTGTTCCTCGATGAACCGACCACAGGACTTGATACGCGCAGCCGCCGTGCGCTGTGGGATATCATCCTTCAATTGAAGAGCCAAGGCATCACCATCCTGCTGACCACGCAGTATTTGGAGGAAGCCGACCAGCTCGCGGACCGGATTGCGGTTCTGGATGGGGGACGAATCGTGGCTGAAGGTAGTCCGGCCGAGCTGAAGACCCGGGTCGGTGGTGAAATGCTGGAGCTTCGCGATGCACGTGACGAAGTGATCCATAGGATCCCGACAAGCGGCAGCATCGGCGACGTCGCGCATACGCTTCAGGAGTTCATACGCTTGCTCCCGAATGAGACGCGCGTAAGTCTTCACAGACCCAATATGGATGATGTATTCCTGTCGCTTACCGACAAGGAAATGGAGGGAATTGTATGATAAGAGCAACGGCAACGGCTACAAAAACAAAAACAACGTCCTTAGCAGTTACCCAGTCCGTCTTTATCGGCCGCAGCCTGCGTCACAGCATCCGCAACGCGGAGGCGATGATAACGGCGATGGTGCTGCCGATCATGTTGATGCTGCTGTTCACCTATGTATTTGGCGGTGCCCTCGATCCCAGCGGACAGTATGTTAATTACGTGGTGCCAGGAATCATTCTGTTGTGCGCCGGCTTCGGATCGTCCAGCACGGCCGTCGACGTCTCACAGGATATGACCAATGGCATCATTGACCGCTTCCGCACCATGCCCATTCAAAGCTTAAGTGTCATTACGGGACATGTGGTCGCCAGCCTTGCCCGGAACATGCTTGCGACAGGCGTTGTTATCGCAGTGGCTCTGCTCGTTGGATTCAGGCCATCAGCTGGGCTTATGGATTGGTTACTCGCCATCGGCTTGATCGCGCTCTTCATCTTTGCCTTCACCTGGCTCTACGCCGCTATCGGTCTCGTTGCAGGCAGTCCGGCAGCGGCCAGCAGCTATGGATTCATCCTGCTCTTTCTCCCTTACCTCTCCAGCGCTTTCGTTCCTACCGAGACGATGCCGGCTTGGCTGCAAGGGATCGCGAGCAACCAGCCGATTACGCCGGTCATCGAATCCATTCGCGGATTGCTGACGGGAGGCTCCATCCAGGATCAGATCGGATGGGCGATCGGATGGTGCCTGTTCATCCTGATTGGCTCGATGGTATGGAGCATGTGGACGTTTAAGAGGAAAGCCGGACGACGCTAAATACGGGTGGTTGCTTTACTGAGGGCGGACGAAGGATACTCCATCCGCTTCGGCTGCCGTGTCCTTCCTATTTCAAGTTGGTCATTCCACCAGTTACACCCCGTAACTAACGTTATCGAATGTCTAACCGGAACGATACCAACCAACCGGCACTGAAAAAGTCCGCTTGGGCCGGTTCAATCAGCAAAAAACGATCCTCATGCGAGGA